>JALHUP010000453.1 GCA_022866585.1 Candidatus Zixiibacteriota bacterium
ATCACCTCCACTTTCCTCTCTTTGATAATCGTGCCCATAGCATACCTTTTGGTAGATAATTTGGAAAATCGGTTCAAAAAGAATAAAAACACCACGGTCAACAGTGCATGAGAACGGAAGAAGGGCCAACGGTCCAGGGGCAAGGGTTAAGAAAAACCAAACTTAGGATCATTGAAACAAAAAGGTAGCCGCCCATATGGGCGAGAACCTACGTCCCGCCACAGGACGGGACGGCTACCGACATAGAAAAACTTTTTAGGGAGACGGAAATGTTTGCCAAATCGATCCGATTGATTCTGACGGCTTCTTTTTTACTTTTCGATGTCTCTTTCGCTTCAGGGATAACACACAACCTGAATCTGGATCAGTGTCTTCAAACCGCCTATCAGAATAACAAAAACCTTATGCAGTTGGAGGAGAAAATTAGCTCCGCCAGATATAAGATAGATGAAGCCAGATCTGGCTTTTTCCCTCAATTATCCTTAAGTGGAAGCTATACTCGTTTGGGCAAGATTCCCACCTATGATGTGGGTGGCATGAAATTCGCCACGGGGACAGAGAACAATTACAATTCAAGCCTTTCTTATCAACAGTCCCTTTTCACCTGGGGAAAAATTCGGGCAGGTTATGATATATCCAAATACAATCTTTCCTTGACCAAAGAAGAATATCGAAAGACAAAGCAGGACATAAAATTCAACGTGGTCAATCTATTCTATAATATCCTTTTGGCTAAAGAGTTGATTAAAGTAAGGGAGGAATCTATCGCTCGAATCGAGGACCACCTGAAAGCAGTGACAGACAGGTATGATAAAGGCTATGCTTCCGAATTTGACGTATTAAGGGTCAAGGTTCAATTAGCTAATGCCAAACCTTCTTTGACTCAAGCAAAAAACCTATACCAATTGACTATGAACAATCTCAAGAATATTTTGGGAATTAGCTTGGAGGACTCAGTAAATTTCGAGGGGATATTGAATTTTGAATCGGTAGAAGTGGATAAGTCCCAGGCTGAAGAATTTGCCTTTGAAAACAGGTCTGAGCTAAAATTGATTTTTTATCAAAAAGGAATTGGACAAGAAGCCTTAGTTATTGCTAAAGCGACCAACAAGCCCAATTTATTGGGCTCAGCCAGTTACTCATATAAGAGACCCTTCTATTCAATAGATGAATGGAAAACAGATTGGAATTTCACTTTTCTGGTAAGCGTCCCCATATTCGACGGATTTCTGACCAGATCAAAAGTAAGCCAGGCAAGATCGGATTTAAAACAGTTAGATATTACTGAGAAACAGATTCGGGATTTGATAAAGTTAGAGATCAGTCAAGCCATCTCGGATTTGAATTTAGCCAGGGAGAATATCGTTTCTCAAGAGGAGAATGTCAAACAAGCTAAAGAAAGCTTAAGAATCGCCAAGGTGCAATATCAACAGGGTCTGCTTACCAACATAGAGGAGATGGACACCGAGCTGGCTTTGACCATAGCCCAGACCAATTATCTGCAAGCCTTGTCGGATTACCTGATCGCCAAGGCGAAATATGAGAAAGCCATTGGAAAAGATTGAAAGGCAGGGTCAAATAAAAATGATTTTTGACCACAAGTATTTGGAAAAAGTCGTGTCATATCTAATAGATTAGGGATGGAAAAGAAATGAACTGTAAAAAGGTCAAAAAATTTGGCACTATATATATTTAGAAAAGAATCTCACAAAGAATATGGAAGAGGAAATTAAGATTCATCTTGAATCATGTCCTACCTGATGGAGGAGTTTTCCCAATGGTGGGAGGTTTTGGAGCGCCGGGAGAAAATTTAGTCCTCTCTTAAAAATTCCTCTCTGCTTGCGTAATAAAATTAATGCGAGGATTATGTTAAAAAAAGAGAAGAAAAATATAAAAAAGAGGTGGCATTAGGCTACCTAAGGTTTTGAAACCAAGACTGGGGAAAAGATGAACAAAAAAAAGAAAACCCTAATTTTCACAGGTGGGGGTATACTGGTAATCATTCTTTTCTTGTTCTTTCTTTTTGGACGGGGAAAAGAAAGTCAGGCAAAATACACCACCACCAAAATAGAGAGGGGAGATATCTCGGTCATAGTTACCGCCACCGGAACGCTGAATGCACTTACCACGGTTCAGGTGGGAAGCCAGGTCTCTGGAACGATTTCCCAGCTTTATGCTGATTTTAATTCCATCGTGAAAAAGGGGCAGGTGGTTGCTCAACTTGATCCCACTTTTCTGAAAGCACAGGTTGCTCAGGCAGAAGCAGATTTA
>JALHUP010000454.1 GCA_022866585.1 Candidatus Zixiibacteriota bacterium
CAATTCAATTCGAGAGATCATCCCCTCATTTAGGATTACTTCCAAATTCCGGGAAGTGGAATCATATTTTATATTTTCAAAATGTGCCAAACTATATCCGTTTCGGTGGTAAACCGTGACTGCCGAATCCAACCCTTTTTGCAAAATTTTATAGTTCAGAATCTCAGTAGGTAGAAAATTAATTTGTCTTTGAAGGAAAGAATCGGGATAAATGCTGTTGTTCCTAAATATGATCTTTTCCACCGGAGGATTTTCCACCACCCGGTAACAGACAGAATATTCATCCTCATTGATTTTTGAAAGTGTAGCAAAAACATCCGAGAAATATCCGGTGGAGTAGATTTTTTCCAGATCCGATCTTATCAGAGCTTTGGTGACAGTGCTTTCAACCCTTGTTTCAATCACCCCCAGAAGAAAATCTTTATTTATCTTTTGGTTTCCCATGAACTCAAGTCCACAGATTTTGAATTCGAAAGAATCTGGATTTGGAACTTTTCTCAAAACATAGAATTCGTGCTTTTTGCTTTCAATTGTCTTTTTAACATTATTAATTAAGCTATCCGCCGTATCCTCTCCCAAACGGATCAATTTGGTCACATCTCCAAAATCCATGGCCGAGAATTCAGATAATTCTGGACTTAAGACAAAATCCGCTTTTTTTAGCTCTTCATCTTTCTTTTGCAAAGACATTATACTGGTCGCTTGGTTGGCAATATCTATGGGATTTTTGATCTTTTCTGCAGGTAACAGGGGAGAAACGGTATTGACCGCAATTACCACGTCTGCGCCCATTTGTTTTACCACCTCCACGGGCACCGGATCCACCAATCCACCATCCACTAAAAGCCTTTCTCCCATCTCCACTGGACTGAAAGCCAAAGGAACTGACATGGTAGCCCTCAAAGCTTGTGCCAGATCCCCTGAATCCAAAACCACTCTTTCCCCGGTCACCAAATCGGTGGTCACGGCCCGGAAAGGAATTTTCAAGTCGTCGAAATTGGACTGAGGTTCGGCAAACCACTTTGAGGAAAAGCTCGCCTGCATGATCAAATTGGTGAAAAGATTGGAAAGTTTCTGCCCGGAGGTTAACGCTGTGGGAATATAAGGCTTCCAGCCATCCAAACGAAACTGAAACAAGGAACCTTCGCCTTCCTCTCTTTGGGAAAGGAAAAGGGAGAGTCGGGGTGGGGTATCACTAAACAAATCGTTCCAGTCGATCTCCAGAACTATCTTTTCCAACTCCTGGGCTGAATATCCGGCGGCATAAAGCCCGCCGATGACACCTCCCATGCTGGTTCCGGCGATATAATCGATAGGAATGTTTTCTCTTTCCAAAACCTTCAAGATACCAATCTGGGTAAGTCCTCTCGCCCCACCTCCGGAGAGAGCCAAACCAATCTTAGGTCTTTTTGAGGTTTCTTTTAATGGAAAGGTGATCTCACCCGGCTGGGGTTGAAAAAATTCCAAACGGATTATAGTGGTATCCGAATCTCCAAAGGATTTAAGTGAGGTAAAACAGACTTGGCACAACGCTAAGATAAGATACAAAAGCCTGGGTAATAGTCTCTTAGATTTCATTATTTCACCTGCACAGAATATTAAGGCTTTACCC
>JALHUP010000076.1 GCA_022866585.1 Candidatus Zixiibacteriota bacterium
CAACGATGAGCCCTTGAGGGGCTTGGCGTTAGCTTTAGAGTGGGATGGGAGTGCCGCGCTCCAATTTGATTTCAACACTACGGGGTGTACTGACCGCATAAATAACATCGATTGGCTTTGTACCCGTGGGAATCATGTAAATGGCGTCAATCCAGATACCTTCTTGTTTTACAGCTGGCAAAGCAATCCTTATGAGGTGCCCCCTCTTTCACCCGGAAGAGATGCGCTTGTGACCGTTGGTTTTGTCCCTCAATCAGCTGGAACAGCCACTTTTCGTTTAGTCTCCTGGATGAATGGAAGTGAATCCATGCTGGTTACAGAAGATCGTGCGGCAATACTGCCCGTTTTTTACGGTGGGAATATCACGGTCATACCCTATCTTGCTGGTGATCCTAACCATGATGGGATAATTAACACTTCCGATGTAGTTTATTTGATTAATTATCTATTTATAGGAGGACCCCAGCCCATTCCCTTAGAATCAGGGGACGCCACCTGCGAGGGGGACGTAAATGTTTCAGATGTGATTTATTTAATTAACTATCTTTTCATTGGAGGACCACCGCCCAGCTGTTAGTCCAAGATTTTAAAGGCTTCGGAAAACATAGTTTCTCCGAAGCCTTTTTAATATTCAGACTATCGGTTCAATCCGCTGACTAAACCGCCTCCAGAAAGAGGCGTTTGAAAGCTTCCTTTCTCTTCTTTTTTATCAGCACAATTATGGAATCCCCTTCCCTCAAGACGGTATCCCCTTTGGGAATGATGACTTCGTTTCCTCTTAAAGCCGCAATGATGATACAATCCTCTGGAAATTTAAGTTTTGAGACCTTTCGATTAATCAACGAGGATTCGGATGAAAGCTCGGTCTTGAAAATCTCTACGTCTCCACCTTTGAAAGCCAAAAGAGGAATGGTCATCCCAGCGTCGATCTTTTCCTCAATCAATGAGGCAATAATTTTGGGGCTGGATACGGTAGCGTCCACTCCCAGGGAGGCGAATAGTTCCTCGTTTTTTGGGTCGTTGACTTTGGCGATGGTGCGAGGGATCAGATAGATCAGTTTGGCTAACTGACAGATAACGAGATTATCTTCATCGGTGCCGGTAACCGCAACTAAGACATCGGCCCGATTAGCTCCCATATCCAGAAGCGTCCCCAATTCAGCGCCATCCCCAAGTAGCACCGATTCTCCTAATTCGTATGACAGCATGGCATATCTGTCGGGATCCTTTTCCACCAAAACCACTTCGTGCCCCTCCTCCGTGAGAAGCTTGGTCAAACTATAACCTACGTCTCCGCCGCCGACAATTACAACATACATAAAACCTCTCTTTTTTATTCTTATATAGTTTAAAGAGCAAAAATCTTTGTGTTGTGAACAACATTAACGCAGAGCCCCGAAAACGGGGTTTGCGCTCCGCTTCAACAAGCTCTGCTACTCCTAAATAATGTCTTTATTTTGATTTTAGAAATTCTTTGAACTCTTCGGCTATAATGGCTGTGGGACAGATGATATTCAATCCTAACTCTTTGAAAGCCTTGGCTCTTTGAGGATCGTAAACCCGACTTGCCACTTTGGGAACTTTGAACCTCTGTTTGACCAATTGAGCCGCCATGATATTGATGTTATCGCTGTTGGTTAAACCCAAAAAGGTGTCCGCTTTTTCTATTCCAGCTTGGATCAAAATTGGAATATCAATTCCTTTTCCCAAAATCTTTTCTCCTTTGAAATCTTTGGGAAGCCTTTTGAAGGAATTCTCTTTTGAATCTATCACTGAGACCTGGTTTTCCTCTGAGACAAGCCAGGATGCCACCATCGCTCCCACCAGACTACATCCCAAGATAACTACTTTCATATTTTTTCTCCGTGTAATTCATTCCCAACAGATAAAGTGGATTAAACAGATTCATAATCTGTTTCATCTGTTTAATCTGTTGGGAGTGGGCTATTATTCTGGCAACTTATCTATAATCACCTCACAAGGGGCTTTGCGCAAAACAATATCAGTCGTTTTCCCCCAGATATTTTGACTTCCGTGCCAGGTAGGATGTATTCCCAGAACGATAACATCTACCTCATTATCCTTCGCCACTTTGACGATTCCCTCCCCTGCTTCTCTGGCTCTTTCCAATCTAAGTATCGGAACTAAATGATGAAGTTCCACTATCTCTTTTCCTCGTTCCAATGCCTCATTTGCCTGGGTTTCCACCTCGGGGATGGGAGCATTTAAGGGCAAAGTTCTGGGAATTTCCAACACATAGGTCAATACGATCTCAGCTTTCTGTTCTGCTCCCAACCTGCAAGCTAACTCTATACCCTTCTCCGAATAAGGCACCCCCGATGTAGGGACTAAAATTCGCTTGAAAGCTCCCACCGCATAGCGTGCTTTAGCCACTGCCGGCTGAATCTGTGCAGGCGGATGGAGCATCCACCACAACAGCCCCCCTATGGAGATAGCGAACAGGGAAGCTAATACGGCTCCAAGGAAGGTCACGTGTGGTTGCATCTTTGTCTCTCTCTGAAATATTTGACAACGAAGTTAAGCCGGTAACAACCCAAAGCCAAAAGCCCCCCACCCACAAGCAGAGGCATTATCACGATACTGCCAGCCCACGAGCGAAATAAAATCATCGCTCCCAATATCACCATCAGAGCGCTGGTGAACATCTGATAATAATCCCTTCTTGAGATTTTATGATCCGCACCCGTTATCTGGGGAATTGCTCTTTTCACTTTATCTCTTTTCTTTTCTTGTCTCTTTCTGCTAAGGCTAATTTATATTGTTCCAAAAGATTATATTCCTCAGCCGAGGTCAAGACTTCGATCTGTTCGGATTCCCAGTCGTGTTTTATGCTCTTGAATACCGGAAGGCCAGCTTTTTTTCTATACCAGACGTAATAGACAAAACATAGAATAACCCAAGATGGGCCTGCGATTCTTCCGATCGTATGAGTCAGCACCACCTCAAAAAGAATGGTAGCCACTCCTAACATTCCAATCACACCGAGTACGGGAAAGCCTACTTTTCTTCCCTTGTAGTCTAATTTCAGATTTACGGGCATCTTATAAGGTCTGGGAGTATAAGGGTCTGAAAACCTGAGTTTTATCAAGGAGATAAAAACTAAGGTATACCCCAAGGTAGCACCAAAGGCATACATATTTCCCAAAGTATCTATGGCTGAAGAGGTAAGAAAGGACAAAACAGTTTGAATCACAGCAATCATAGAAAAAATAACTATAGTCCTGACCGGGGTGTGAAATTTTGGATGAACCGAATGAAACCAAGGGCTAATTATTCCAAACTGGCTTAAAGAATAAGTGAGCCGAGAAGCACCCATAACTCCAGTATTAGAAGAGATGAAGAGAATTGTGGCACCTAAAATGGCAGCAAGGGGACCAGCAATTAGTCCAATATACGGAATTGTGTGAGCAAGTGTAGCTACCGGGTCCCCCATATGTTCTGCAAAAGTCTGCCAGGGCAAAATTCCTAAGCCCAGAGTGGAGAAAGATACTGCAAATATGAAGACGGTAAAGATTAAGATCAGGGAAGTGCGAGGAATCACGCTGGCTGGTCTTTTGGTTTCTTGGGCCGCTTGGGAGATAGACTCCAAACCAACAAAGGAGATGATTGCCAAGGAAGAACCATACATAAAATTGTGCAACGAAGGGAACTGAGTATTCCATTGATGGGCCAAAAGCTCAGGCTTCCAGGCGAATAGAAAGCCAAAGATGATTATGCTTCCCTCTGCCAGAAGATCCACTGCTCCAATTATTGAGTTCAGGAAGGAAGATTCCTTTATTCCTTTTATGTTCACCAGAATCAAAAGCCCAATGATAAAGAGGGTCTCCAGGCACCAGACCGGATTAACATTATGAAAGGGACCGAAACTGATGGCGAAACTCTCTATGCCTTGGCCAAAGATATATGGCATGAAGAAGTTAAGATAGCCGGCTGAGGCAGTAGCAAAAAGAGCAATGTCGATGGTATAATCCAGAAGAAGAGCTGATCCTCCCACAAAGCCCCAGAAATCCCCCAGACCCCTGAGGGTAAAGTAGGGGCCCCCTCCGGCTACCGGATAGGCTGAAGATAGTTCAGTATAGGCTAATCCGATCATTATATAGACTATGCCGGCTAAGGCAAAGACCAAGCTGGCGGCTCCCTGGGCATAAGCCATCACTAAACCTAATGCCACATATATGTCTGCACCTACATCTGCATACCCCCACATGTAAGAACCCCAGATGGAGACATCTCTTCTCAGCTCAGTTTTTCCGTGTTTGGGGACAGTTGCACTCGCCATCGGCTTTTCTCTTTTCAATAAAAAAGACCAGAGGGAACCCTTTGGTCGTGTTACCTGTCAACTGATGGAACGGAAAAAACCGATCACTATCCGTTACATCCGTTTAATCCGTTCTCCCGCCAAAGGCGGGATCAGGATGAATCCGTTGACCTGTTCCTCTCTTCACGCCTACGGAGTTAGCTGTCGGGCTCGGGTCAAGAGCTGACCCTACCCCGCCTATGGCGGGGCTTCGCCCCTGAAATCTATTCAGACACCGTCCGCCCCGCTTAGCGGGGCTTGCGCTTGGTTCCTCCGCCCCCCCAATTAGGGGGTTAGGCGACCCTATCAAATTTTGTCGTCTATTATACAAACCCCAACAATTTTTGTCAACAGTTTTTTGTATGTTGTCTTAACACTTGAGTTGCAACATTTTTTAACATTTCAATTGAAACATCAAAGTTCAGAAATTAGTTTGTGTGCCCTCTATGTCTTTTTGCCCCACGATTATCTTCCCCCGGGATAACTCTTATACCCACTCGAACTTTGGACACCCTCCTCTTATTCCCATCTTGCTCACCCGGAGTCTTTTTATTCCAAAGAATGAGCAATAATGTTTCATTTCAGATGTTAAATTCGTGTTTCAATTCAAATGTTATACAGCAGTGTAAGGGTAGTGTAGATACCAAATACAAATCATACACTTTTAGGAGAAAGAAAAAATTAGGCAACGCCCAAGAGAGAAGATATATTTTTCAAGAACTTGAAACCTTTTACTCTCAAGGAGGTTGCCCATGCAGTGCGATCTGTCAACCATAAAGATAACCTGGACTTTCCCCAAAATTTTGCAGTGGATTGTCTTAACGTGTCGACAAATAAAAGGAAAGGTGAAGAAAAAAAGTGGACAAAGGCTCCTCCTCTTAATAGAATATAGTGAGATTAAAAAAGAGAGGAGGAGCCCGATGCAAGAACGTTATTAGAGACCTTCCAATTATACTTATTTAACAATCTCGAAATAGGAGTCTGAAAAAAATGGGAAAATTCCAGGAGCTATTTTATATTGACAACCCCAAAAAGGAGTGTAAATTGAGTCTTAATTTGGGAGTAGACCTAAAAAGAAAAAGACATGATGATAAAAGTAGGCGAATGAAAGTTGGTCCCGCAAAGCGGGACTGGAGTGTCCAGTTTTAGGGCGTGCTGAAAAAAACGCTTTTGGAGTGCACCCCGCTTTGGCGGGGTGCGGTTTTCTTCAGAGTTTAAGTAATGGGAACATAGGAAGTTCTAAATTTCAAAAAATCGCGAAAGCCCCGCAAAGCGGGATCTACGCTTCGCTCCGACAAGCTTTCGCACTCCGAAAGGGCTTTTTCAACACTCCCTAAAGGTGTACATTGCAAATTCTCTTCTTAATAGGAGTTTTTCTGAAGCTCTTATATAAAGAGGAAAAAGCAAAACAATATCTCTTGGAGTGGTTTGAGTAATGTCTTTTGCCAATGTGCTAAATCAGGAGATTCCCAAAAAGATTCTCTCTGGAGCTTTAAAAAAAGATATGCTCCCCTCTGCCTATCTTTTCTATGGAGGAGTGGGAACCGGGAAATGGGCTTTGGCTTTAGAGGTGGCAAAAGCCATCAATTGCGAAAATTTACAAATCCCGTCAAAGGCGGGGAATGAAAATCCGGCTTGTGACCAATGCCTTTCCTGCAGAAAGATCGAAAAACTGATTCATCCGGATGTGAAGATGATCTTTCCTATTCCATTTGCGTCGCCTAAAACACAAGCGGAACGGGATAAAAAACAAGAGGCGATAGAAAAATTCAAAAAGGACAAAATTCAAGAGCCTTACACCATAGTCAAATTTGATAAGAATGTTAACATACCGGTGGACGAGATAAGGGAGATGCAAAGTAAGCTTTATTTGAAACCCTTTGAGGGAAAAAGGAAGGTGGTGATCATAACCGAGGTGGAAAACATGCATCCTTCATCTGCCAATTCTCTTCTCAAAACCTTAGAGGAGCCACCGAAAGACTCCCATCTGATTTTGACCAGCACGGACATAAACCGGCTTCTCCCCACGGTGGTCTCCCGTTGTCAGCAGATAAGATTTGCCAAAATCCCTTCTTTTTTGATAGAAAAAAGACTGAAAGAACGATACCAAATTCCCGAGGAAAAAGCTTCCTTTTATGCTAAGATTTCAAATGGAAGTTTAGGGAAGGCTTTAGACTTCCTACAGGGGGAAAAGGAAAATATCCGCCAAGACGCCATCCTTTTGATACAGACATCTATTGAAAGCAATACCGGAAAGATCATCGACCAGGTAGAGAAGCTTCAGAACAGATGGGATAAAAACTCGATTTTGGAGATGTTTGAATTCTTGATTTCCCTTTTCAGGGATGTATATTTAAGTCTGGAGACCTTTAAAACTGATAAAGAGCAGTTGTTAAATTACGATATAGCTTCTGAGGTGGTCAAACTGAGTGAAAGGTTCAAGCGTCAAAATAAAGTTGAAGAGGCTTTAGAACTTGTTGATCGAATCAGAACCGATTGCAAAACGAAAAATGTCAATTTGAAGCTGGCTTTGTTAACTTTGTGCTTGAAATTAAGAGACTTAAGCCAAAACAAACCGGCTCATATGAATGCATCCGCCTCCGTTATGCTATAATGCTTTGTTCATTAAATAACGATTGCATCCTCGTCCCGCAAAGTGCGGGACGCATTTTGGGTTTC
Organism: Candidatus Zixiibacteriota bacterium; assembly: GCA_022866585.1. Classification (GTDB taxonomy): domain Bacteria; phylum Zixibacteria; class MSB-5A5; order MSB-5A5; family SM1-73; genus SM1-73. The sequence goes on from JALHUP010000076.1 coordinate 6,998, forward strand.
GTTTTAAAAGGTTATGGTTTCGGTTAAGTGTCGTCTAAAAAGTCATCGTCAGTCGTTTGTCCCGCCAAAGGCGGCATAACCGAAAGACGATTTACGATACGTCACCGAAACCCAAACCGACACACGATAAACATAGAAAACTCATTTTCCACCCGTTGGGGCGGGGTACCTTACTCCGCACCTTTTGAAACGAAAAACAGGATCAAGGAGGAAGTTGTGGCTGAGCTATATTTGGTGGAGTTCAAGGGATCGCGTAAGGAAGTGTTTGCCAATCCGAATTGTCTGAGCCTGAGGCCAAACGATTATGTGGTGGTTCAGGCGGAGCGGGGAGAGGATTTGGGCAAGGTGACCAAAAGGGTCCAAAAAGAGACAGAAGAGCGGGAAAGAAAACCGCAGAACGTCTTGCGCAAAGCCACGGATGAGGATTTAAAAAAAATGATCACTAATAGAGAAAAAGAGATGGAATGTTTTAAAGAATGTATGAGGATGATTGCTGAAAGAGGTTTGGAGATGAAGTTAGTGGACGTGGAACTCCAGTTCGATAACAACAAACTCACTTTCTTTTTCACTGCGGAAAAAAGGGTCGATTTCAGGGAACTGGTTAAGGAATTGGCCACCGCCTATAAGACCAGAATCGAACTGCGCCAGATCGGAGTAAGGGATGAAGCCAAAAGGATCAGCGGATTTGGAGTATGTGGTCTTCCCTTATGTTGTAGCTCCTTTTTGCGTGACTTTGAACCCATCTCCACCCAGCTGGCCCGGGAACAGAACCTCTCTTTGAATCCAGCCAAAATCTCCGGCAACTGTGGCCGACTTTTGTGTTGTCTTTTGTATGAAAAAGAGTTTTACCAAAAAAGTTTGTCGCATTATCCCAAAGTGGGGGCAAAATTTAAGACCGAAAAAGGGGAAGGGGTAGTGGACAAGATTAACATCTTTAAGGAGTATATTGTGGTAAAACACGAAACCGGCGAAGAGGAGAAAATCAGCCTGGCGGAGATCAAAAAAGGGGAAAAGAAACAGTCCGGCATCTTAAGAAGATGGCTGAAAACAGAAAGCTAAGTTCTTTGGAGTGTCCAGCTTCAGCTTGACCTATCCCCTGGATCCTGCGGAAAACTTTTGGAAAAGCAACAAGGCTTTATATGGTTCGCCTAAAGGGACTGTTGAAAAAGTGGTTTTGGAGTGCGAAAGCTTGTCCGAAGGATCCCGCTTCGCGGGGCTTTCGCGGTTTTTAAGTTGGTGCGGGAAATCCAATTCCCGCACGAACAAGAGGGTTTTTCAACACGCCCTAAAGGCGAACACTCCAGATTTTTTCTCCAAGAGGTAGTAGTTCAAAATTACACGTTCCGAAAGAATAGAGTAACTATTGGAAAATCGATCTAAATCAACATAAGGAGGCAAAATTGCCCTCAAGATTTTTGATCACTACCCCCATATATTATGTCAACGACAAGCCTCACATAGGTCATGCCTACACCTCCATAGCGGCGGATGTTTTAGCCCGATTTCATCGGATGAATGGTGAGGAGACTTTCTTTCTGACTGGAACCGATGAACACGGGTCCAAAGTAGCTCAGACCGCAGAAGAGTTGGGCAAGACTCCTCAAGAACTCTGCGATGAGAACGCTTTATTTTTTAAAGAGGCGTGGAAAAACTTAAGCATATCATACGATTATTTTGTCCGCACCACCGACAAAAGACATGAAAAAGCGGTTGGTAAGTTATTGAAAAACTTGAACCATGCCACTTCCGATGAAGGAGAAAAGGTGGTTTATCCGGGAGAATATTCAGGGCTTTACTGTGTGGGCTGTGAGAAGTTCATCACCGCAAAAGATTTGGTAAATGGACTTTGTCCGGAACATCAGAAAGAGCCGGAAAAACTTTCCGAAAAAAATTACTTTTTCCGGCTATCCTCATATTTAAAAAAGGTAGAGAAATTGATTTTAGAGAACAAGCTTACGATCCTGCCCGAAGAGCGAAGAAAGGAGACTTTAGGTCTTTTGAAACAGGGATTGGAGGATTTCTCCATCTCTCGGGAGAAAGTGAGCTGGGGCATTCCTCTCCCCTTTGATCCTAAACAAAATGCCTATGTGTGGGTGGATGCCCTTCCTAACTATATCTCCGCCATCGGCTATGGGGACGATGCGGAGCAATTCAAAAAGTGGTGGAAGGATGCTTATGTGGTGCATCTGATCGGCAAAGATATTCTGAAGTTTCATGCCATCTTCTGGCCCGCCCTGCTTTTAGCGGTGGGGGAGAAACCGCCGGATGTGATATTCGTGCATGGATATTTCACCATAAAGGGTCAGAAGATGAGCAAAACTTTGGGAAATGTGGTCGATCCTAACTTTTTGGTTGAAAAATATGGAGCGGATGCCACCCGTTATCTCCTTTTGACCCAGTTCCCTTTCGGTCAGGATGGTGACATCGGGGAGCGGAGATTTGCCGAAAAATATAATTCCGATTTAGCTAACGATCTGGGCAACTTGGTCTCGAGAGTGATAAACATGGTGCAAAACTATAGTCAAGGGAAAATTTCCCAACCTTCTATTTATGATAAATCCGACGAGGAGCTAAAAAACGAAGCTGTAAATTGTGGAGAAATTGTACTTGAGCATATAAAAAAGATAAATCTGAACCAAGCCATAGATTGTGTTCTGAAACTGGTCAGAAGCACCAACAGATACATTGAAAATCAGGCTCCCTGGAATCTGGCGAAGGATGGCAATAATGAAAGACTGGGGACTGTTTTGTATGTTGGCTGTGAGGTTTTGAGGATAATCAGTGCTCTTTTTTATCCCCTCTTGCCCAATAAATCTTTTCGCATAAGGGAGCTTTTGGGGTTATCGGGTGAAGAATCCAGTCCATCCTTAGAGAAAGCAAAAATTTGGGGCGTTTTGAAACCTGGAACGAAGGTGGGCAAGCCCGAATCGCTTTTCCCTCGGATTCAGTTGGAAGTTAAAGAGAAAGGAGAAGAAGCCATGCCAGAGGTTTCATTTGAAGAATTCTCCAAGATTGATTTCAGGGTAGCAGAGGTAAAACAAGCGGAAAAAGTAAAAGGAGC
>JALHUP010000077.1 GCA_022866585.1 Candidatus Zixiibacteriota bacterium
CACCCTTTTTGTGGAGAGGGTGATAAAAGGGGGTGAGGTGTTCAGAACACTTTCAAAAATTTATTGACTTTGTGAAATTTTTAACTAACTTTTGAATCCAGAAATGAATGGTTTGCTCTACGCCCGACACGATGGCACGACTTCTGTGTCTTGAGATCGGGCGCTACCAAGATTGCATTAATAGTTTTTGGCATTGATCAAATGTATAGAATAGAAAAACATCCTATATTAGAGATAAAAGGCGAAGCCGAAATCCCTTTTTATTTCAATGGGAAGAGATTATTCGCCAGAGAAAATGAGGTAATATCGTCCGCTCTTTTTGCCAACGGTGTAAGAATTTTTGGACATCATCCTAAAACTGGAAGCCCTCAGGGGATGTTCTGCGCTAATGGTCAATGTGCCCAATGCATGGTGATCGCAGACGGAATCCCAGTCAAAGGATGCATGACCCCGATTAAAGAAAGGATGCGAATCTCAACCTGCGAGGGACTGCCGACACTACCGGACGTTAGTGTTTTACCTGAAGAATTCGAGCCTATTCAAACCATTGATACAGACGTTCTGATCATAGGTGGGGGACCTGCAGGGATCACTGCCGCCTTAGAATTAGCCCAGCATAACATAAATGTTTTAATTGTAGATGACAAACATCGTTTGGGAGGCAAATTGGTTTTGCAGACTCACTCCTTTTTCGGAACGGTGGCAGATTGCTATGCCGGGACTCGGGGAATAGACATCGCCACAAAACTTGCTCAAGAGATTGAAAAATATCCTACAATTCAATGTATGCTTAATGCAACGGCAGTTGCATGTTATAGTGACAATAAAATTGGTGTGATAGGAGAAGATAAATATTTTTTGATAAATCCTAAAAAACTTTTAATTGCCGCAGGAGCAAGAGAAAAAGCTCTTTCTTTTCCGGGCTGTGATCTGCCGGGAGTATACGGTGCCGGAGCTTTTCAAACTTTGGCAAATCGGGATCTGGTTCGTCCCTCCCAAAGGCTTTTCATAGTGGGCGGAGGAAACGTGGGATTGATTGCGGCTTATCACGCCATTCAAGCTGGAATCGAAGTAGTGGGATTAGTCGAGGCTATGCCTAAAGTAGGAGGATACAAAGTCCACCAAGACAAGATAAAAAGATTAGGAATACCGGTGTGGACCTCTCATACGGTTAAATGTGTGAATGGCAAGGACAAAGTCGAATCGGTGACTGTGGTTAGAGTAGACGAGAAATTCAATCCTATACCAGGCACGGAAAGAACCTACATGGCAGACACGGTGCTGATCGCCGTGGGCTTGAATCCGGTAAACGAGCTTTTTGACCAAGCGAAAAGATTTGGGATGGACGTTTATTCGGCTGGCGATGCTTTGGAGATTGCAGAGGCATCAGCCGCCATTTTTTCTGGAAAAATTGCAGGGAGAGAGATTGCCCAAACTTTAGGGAAGGATGTTTCGATACCACAAGAATGGTATAAAAGATGGGAAATTCTAAAAAGCAAACCGGGTAAAACCGTTCCTTTAGAAATTAAGCCCCAAAACTCAGGACTTTTTCCGGTGATAAGATGCGTGCAGGAAATTCCCTGTGATCCCTGTATTCATATCTGCCCCAAGGATATGATAGAGATGCCGGAAGATGAGATTTTCGGGCTTCCAGAGGTGGTCAAAGACGAATGCACCGGATGTAATCTCTGCGTGGCGGTCTGCCCCGGATTGGCAATAACTTTGGTGGATGTAAGAAAAGAGGGGCCGGATGGTTTGGTCACCGTTCCTTTCGAGTTATTGGAACTTAAAGTCAAAGTGGGAGATGAGGTAGAGGCGGTGGACATGGATGGAGAATTCGTAACCAAAGCTAAGGTAGAAAAAATAATAAAAAGAAAGGCTTACGACCGAACCATCTTGGTTACCTTGAAAGTTCCTAAAGATAAAGCTA
>JALHUP010000078.1 GCA_022866585.1 Candidatus Zixiibacteriota bacterium
CGCGTAGGCAAGCCTTTACGGCTTGTCCGCAGGATCTTGAGACCAGCCAAGCCATGAAGGCTTGGCTACGCGTAACTTCACAAAAAATGCAGAAGTTTCATTTATAATTAAGGGTAAAAAGTGATCCGAAATTTTTTGAAGGAAAAGAAATGGGGCTTTCTCTCTTTGTCCATTTTGAGCTTGGTGGTTTTAATTCTCTTGGTATTTCTTCTCTGGTATTTGATCTCCCCCAGGCTTACTTCCACAAGCCCACTTTTAAGCTTGGTGGCGAAGATAATCCTGTTTTTGTTTTTGATCACCGTCTCCGGAGGTCTGTTTTTAATCGTGTTATCCTCGGCTTGGGAAAAGGATTTTTTGTTTCCGCATGGGGAAAAACAAATCACCCTAAAACTTCTTTTTCCCATCAATCTCCTCTTAGGAAAAATTTTCGGACTTTCAAAGGATCAAATTCGTAAATCATTTATTGAGGTGAATAATTCGCTTTTCAAGGCGACTCGAAAAAGGATAAACAAGGACAGGCTTTTGATTCTTCTTCCTCAATGTTTACAGAATTACGATTGTCTTTACCGGGTGATCACCAATCTGAATAATTGCCAGAGATGCGGAAAGTGTAAGATCGGAGAGATTCTAAAGTGGGGAGAAAGATATGATGCCTCCATCGCCATTGCCACCGGAGGAACCTTAGCCCGCAAGGTGATCGTGGACCAAAAGCCCACCGTGATCGTGGCGGTTGCCTGTGAAAGGGATCTATCCTCAGGCATCCAGGACGTTTATCCCATTCCAGTTTACGGCATTTTGAATCAAAGACCTTGTGGCCCTTGTGTGAATACCCAGGTTGATTTAGAAGAGTTAAAAGAGGTGGTTGGGTTTGTGTTAGACGGCAGTTTGCCCTCGCCGAAGGCAGGGTTGAAGGGAGGAAAAGATTGCAGAAGGATATAATCATTAACGTCTCCGAATACGAAACCCGCTTAGCTATATTGGAGGATTTGAAGTTAGTGGAGCTTTTGGTGGAGCGTCCGGAGAAGGAAAGAATGGTGGGGGACATCTATCAAGGTGTGGTTAAGGCAGTTCTCCCGGGAATGCAGGCTGCCTTTATCGACATCGGATTGGACAAAAGCGCCTTCCTCCATTTCTCGGATATTGGAGAGTTCAAAAGCCAACTGGATCTTCTTTATGAGGCTGACCTTTTAGAAGAGGAAGAAGGGCGGGAGAAGTTAAAAAAACCTCCTCAGAGTATCCAAGAGATTTTGAAAGAGGGGCAGGAGATTTTCGTTCAGGTTACCAAAGAGCCCATTGGTACCAAGGGATCTCGGGTAACCACTCAGCTTTCTTTAGCCGGAAGATATGTGGTTTTGGTTCCCGGAGAGGATCATGTGGGGGTCTCTCGAAAGATATCCCACTGGGCGGAAAAAAGAAGGCTGAAGAGATTAGCTTATGAGCTTTTGCCGGAGGGATTCGGATGCATCATCCGCACCGTGGCAGAAGGAAAGCAGAAAAAAGAGCTAAAATCAGACATGAAAAATCTGGTGAATCTTTGGAAAAAAATAAAAAAACAAGCGGAAAAGAAAAAAGCTCCAGCTTTGCTTTATAAGGATATTGGAATGGTCTCCAGCATAATGCGGGATATTCTTACCCCGGAGGTGAATAGCGTAATAGTGGATTCCAAGAAGGAATACAAAAAGATTATCTCCTACCTCAAATCCACCGCTCGCAGTCTGCGTTTCAAGGTGAAACTTTATGATGGAAAAGTTCCCATCTTCGACGCCTACAACATCGAACCGGAGATCGAAAAGATGCTGGAGCGAAAGATCTGGATAAAAAAGGGAGCATATGTCGTTATCGACCAGACCGAAGCCATGGTCACCATAGATGTGAACACCGGACGATTTGTGGGAAAAAGCACCCAGGAGTCCACCGTGCTCAAAACCAATTTGGAGGCGGCCAAAGAGATCGCTCGTCAGATCAGGATAAGGGACATTGGAGGCTTGCTCATCATAGATTTCATAGACATGGAGTCGGCGGAGAACCGAAAGAAGGTCTTCGAAGAATTTAGGGCTGCTTTCAAGAATGATAGATCTAAAAACAGCATTCTTCCCATCTCCGATTTCGGGCTGGTGGAGATGACGCGGGAAAGGATCAGACCCTCCATTTTACATACCCTAAGCGAACCGTGTACCTGTTGTCAGGGCATCGGTCGGGTGATCTCCAAAGAGACTGTGGCCATGAAAATTGAAAGATGGTTCAAAAGGGCAAAAGTGGGCTCCAAATCTAAAAGATATAAGCTATTCGTCCACCCGAAGCTGTCGAAGATCTTGACGGACGGGAAGATGAACCGCATCCAGAAATTGGATAAAGAATTGAACTTGGGCATAAAACTGGTAAAAGATGAAGCTTTGCCGCCCGAAACTTTTAAGGTCTTCTCTGAAGATGAAGGATTGGACGTAACCGACCTGTTCAAAGGACAGAAAAGTAAAGAGTAGAGAGTAAAAAGTGTAGAGCAAAGAGTAAAGAGCAAAGAGTATAGAGTCAACATGACTTTTGGATTTATCTTGACTTGAAACCAAAGGGGAATATATTAGTATAAAATTTTAAGAAGGGAACTTGAGATTTATTGTGCAGTTGAATTCCCTGACCTGACCGAGCGGTTCTACCAAGTTAGAGTTTGCGGTAAAGAGAGTCTGGCAATGTAAAAAATTCAAAGGAGAATCTTATGTATGCCATTGTAGAAAGCGGAGGATTTCAGTTCAACGTAAAAGAAGGGGAAAAACTAAGGATTCCCAAGCTGGAGGCAAAACCGAAAGACAAAATCACCTTCGATAAAGTCCTCTTTTTGGGCGGTGAAAAACCTTTGATTGGCGCCCCTTATGTAAAAGATGCTAAAGTCGAAGCCGAGGTCCTATCCTTAGGGAAAACTAAGAAGATCACGGTCTTCAAGTTCAAAAAGGTGAAATATAGAAGAAAGAAAGGACACAGGCAGGAATATGCCGAGGTCCGGATCGATAAAATACATGCTCCTTTGGAAATGACGAACTAAGAATGACGAGTGACGAATAAGTTTCGCAAAAACTTTAGCAAGGGTGAATTGGAGTGTCCCGCTTTAGCGGGACCAAAATCATTCACTTTTTGCAAACTAAAACGTCAAGCTAAAGTCGAAGATCCCGCTTCGGCGGGGCTTGACAATCCAGATTGGCAGAAAGCGGGACGCAAGTAACGAGTAACGAATAAATGCTAAAAAGAATCTTTTTCATATTCGCTTTTTTAATCTTAGTCGTCTCCCCTCAAATTTCTTCCGCTGTGGTTATCTCCAAGATGGAGGTGCAAGGAAATCGGAGTGTGGATAAATCTCTGATCGTCAATATGTCCGGGCTGGGGATCGGCGCAGAGTTAGACCCGGCCGTCATTCAGGATGCCATCAAAAGGTTATATGCCACCAATCTCTTCTCTGACATCCAGATCCAAGGGAGCCAGAACGAGGGGAAAATAGAGCTTCTCATCCAGGTCAGAGAATATCCCAGGGTATCCAGCATCGAGATATCCGGAAATAAAAAAATAAAAACAGCGGATATCAAAGAGAAATTGAGTATCACTCTGGGCAAAGTCATCAGCCCCCTGGATGTAAAAACAGATGTAGATAAAATAAAATCTATCTACCGGGAGAAAGGCTATCTTACTGCTCAAATCGAATCCGAGGTGGTCCAGTCGGACAAAGAAGGGGAAGTAGTTTTAAAGTTCAAAATAAACGAGGGCAAAAAGATAAGAATCAAAAAGATCTTCATCGCGGGCAACCAGGTCATTAAGGAATCCAAAATAAAAAAGCAAATGAAGAACAAGGAGCACCGCTTTTGGCGCGGGGGCGGCTTTGACCCGGAGAAGTTTGAAGAGGACAAAGAAAAAATCTTAGAATTTTATAAAAAGAATGGGTTTTTAGACGCCCAGATAATCTCCGATTCCATCTGGTATGCTCCCAACCAAAAAGACATGTTTATTCAGATCGTCTTAACCGAAGGGGAAAAATATAAGTTCGGAGAAGTGGGCTGGGAGGGGAACAAACTTTTTTCTTTGGACAAGTTGAACCGGCAGGTCAAATTCAAAGAAGGTGAAATCTATAATCAAGAAAAGTACGAAGAGACTTTAGCCAACATCTATTCCCTTTATCAGGAGGAGGGCTATATCTATCTCGTGGTAGAAGACAAAACCAGCACCAGGGGCAACGTCGTAAACATAAATTATCAAATAACTGAAGGGGTGCCGGCAAACGTCCATAAAATAAACATCGAGGGAAATACCAAGACCAAGGAGAAGGTGATCCGAAGGGAGCTTTCCATTTTGCCCGGACAGAGGTTCAGACGTTCCCTGCTCATGCGTAGCATAAGGGACGTGACGTATCTCAATTATTTTGCTAAGGCGGAACCGAATTATGAGGTGTTGGAAAACGGCGACATAGACCTTTCCATAAAAGTGGAAGAAAAACCGACCGGGCAGATTATGTTCGGAGCCGGATACAGCGCCACCGACAAACTGGTAGGGAATATTGGATTGGGGATTCCCAATCTTTTGGGCAATGGTCAAGACCTGAAATTGAGCTGGGATTTTGGGAAAACAACACAGAACGTGGAGATCAGCTTTACCGAGCCTTGGTTCAGAGATACCCGCACTTCGGTCGGCTTCTCTATATATAAGACCAACCGAAAGTGGACTGATGAATTCACCGAGGAGACTAAGGGATTTGCTTTGAAATTGGGAAGGAGATTATCCTGGCCCGATAATTTCTTCAGAGTCTATTGGAGTTACAACTGGGAACTGCTGAGGTATTACGATTTTGCCAATGACATCACTCGCCCTTCTCATCCTTTGTGGCAGGTAAACTTGCCCCTCTCTTTTGATCATGTATTTGAATTTATTTACCCTTCTTCCTCGGTTAATTCTTTAGCGTATGTGAAATGGCCTCGCAAGAACGCCAGCACCTCCTTTAGCATTGTCAGGGATTCGAGAGACCTGCCTCAGTTTGCCACCAAAGGTTCGATCTTCTCCTGGAACACTCAATTCGCCGGAGAATTCTTGGGGGGAAACTTAGCCTATCATAAACACATATTTGAAGCCAGGTATTATTTAAAGACATTTTGGAAGCTCGTATTAGCTTTTCATGCCAGGGTAGGGGTGTTGGATGGCCGGGACCGGGAGGCTCTTGAGCTTTATAGCGAGCGTTTCTCTCCCGGAGGGACAGATCCAGACGGAATAATCCGGGGATACTCTGACGGATCCGTTGGACCCACTGACTCGCTAGGGAATTTGCTGAGAGGACGCTCTGTTTTGGTCTACAATATTGAATATCAATTTCCGGTAGTGGAACAGCAGATTTATGGATTATTCTTTGCCGACGCAGGAAACGCCTGGCTGTCGGGCAGAGCCATCCGACCCTTTGCTCTAAAACATAAATCAAATCTGGATCTTTTTAGATCTGCCGGGATCGGAGCCAGGATGGTGGTGCCTGGGATGGGGGTGATTGGATTTGACTTTGCTTACGGATTCGATCATGCGGGAAAAGGCGAATGGAGACCCCATTTCCAATTCGGGACCACTTTTTAAAACAGGTTAAAGGTGATAGGTGTAAGGTGAAAGTAGAACTTCTATTAAGCGTAGCCAAGCCTTCACGGCTTGGAAAACTTTATATCTCAAGAAAAAATAATAAAGAACGTTTTACCGGAGGAAATTCGTATGAATCTTCGAGATGAAATGCGATCAAGAATCAGAAGTGGGATAAGGCGAAAAAGTCTCAAACCATACGTCATTCGTCATTCGTCATTCGTCATTTTCTGTTTGTCACTCTCCATCTCGTTTCTTTTGTTCCTCCCTAGCTCGACCTCTTCGCAGGAAGGGAAAATCGGCTATGTGGATTCCATGCGGCTTAGAAACGAATTCAAGGACTTCAAAGATGCCCAGGCTACATTAGATCAGGAGGTAAAAACCTGGCAAGAGGAGATAGCTCAATTGGGGAAGGTCGTCGACAGCCTGAAAGCCGATTCAGCCAAGGTTAGCCTTTTGCTAACTGAAGCGAAGAGAAAAGAGAAAAATGATTCTCTGGCAACAAAAAGAATAGAGTATCAGAGAGCAGTCAACGAAACTTTTGGACCTGGCGGAAAATGGGAAAGAAAGAATGCAGAGTTGACCCAGCCTATCTTGAATAAGATCAACTTGGTTTTAGAAAAGATCGCCACCGAGGAAAATTTCATCATGATTTTTGATTCGGTCAATGGCAACATCGCCTATGCTAATAAGAAGTTAGATCTGACCAACCTGGTTTTGGAGGAGCTGGGGAAATTACAATAGGAACTTTTGCATTGTCATTGCGAGTCCCGATGAAATCGGGACGAAGCCCCGCCATGGGCGGGACTTCGTCATCCCGCAAAGTGCGGGACTCTTTGCAATGACACTCCATATAGTGCGGTTGCATTAATTGGCAAAGAAACCCAAAAAGGCTAAAGAAGATGCCAAAGAAATTGGGTGAGATAGC
>JALHUP010000002.1 GCA_022866585.1 Candidatus Zixiibacteriota bacterium
CATTTCCGCGGTCTGCCTGAGACCTGTATAGATCACTTCAAACCCCGCATCCCGAAATGCGGCGGCGATCACCTTAATCCCCCGGTCATGCCCATCCAGACCGGGCTTGGCTAAAAGAATTCTGATTTTTCGTTCCATGGTTTTCCTTTCGTTGTAAACGAATGTCCATATTTTCGATGGTCAGGGTTGCTTTTATCCGTGACCATTCTCAGGTTTGGGGCCAGGAACATCCTTAAATGACCGATTGATTTCGTCAATTTTCCTCTCGAATCTCTTTTTAAAGAATACCCATATCAATGCCGTTATCATTGGTGCAATTACCACCCCATAAATCACCAAGAAAAGATAAAAGTGAAGTGGTAAAACCCAAGAAAACAAAACTCTGAAAATAAAGAAAGAAATTACCCAAGCAATAAATATTATTATCCAAATTTTATTATATGCTTTATCCATGAGCTTTTGTTTTTCACTTCTTTTGTCAATTAAAGGCATGATTTCCTCCTTTCATTCCTTTTTCTGTTTGGTTTGTTGGTCAAGGATACCTTTTACCCCTGACCATTTTTATGTTTCGGGGTGAGGGCACCCCGAAACAACAGTCGTTTGTTCTTCTATGTTGCCCCCTCACTCTAACTCTCTCCCCAAAGGGAGAGAGGACTTTTTTCCTCTCCCCTGGGGGAGAGGATTAAGGTGAGGGGGAACTACCTATCTTCTTTTCTATGCTCTCCTGGATTATTTGATAGACTCCCTCGATATTATTCAGTATCTCTCTATCACTAAATCTCAATATTTGGACTCCTACCTGGGATAACTCGCTTGTTCTTAGCTTATCCTTTCGTCTGCCTTCATCTTCATAATGTTGCCCACCATCAGCTTCAATACCAAGCTTATATTCTGGTGAGTAAAAGTCTAATATATACTTACCAATGGAGAACTGCCTTCTGAACTTCGCCCCAGATAGTTGGCGATCTCGTAATGCTAACCACAGCTTTCTTTCCGCATCCGTTTGTTTCTTTCGAAGAATTCTGCATTTATCGATATTCTTTCGCTTCATTTTCCCCCTCACCCTGCCCTCTCCCCGGTGGGGAGAGGGAATCCTGACCTTATATCAACGGAGGTTCCACATATTCGCCGAAGACTTCACGCAAGACATCACAGATTTCCCCTTCGGTGGTATAACAACGGATACAATCCAAAAGCGCGGGCATGGTGTTATCTGTCCCCTGAGCAACTTTTTTCAAATTCTCCAAAGACCTTTTGACTTTATCATTATCCCTCTTTTCCCGAACTCTCCTAAGATTTCTCACTTGCTCTCTTTCCACCTCCGGGTCGATTTTCAGTATGGGGATCTCGACTTTTTCATCTTCTAAGATGAAGTCATTTATCCCCACCACTATCCTTTCTTTCTTCTCTATCTGCTTCTGATATCTATAAGCCGCTTCTGCAATCTCCCTTTGGAAATAACCCTCCTCGATACATTTCAAAACACCACCGCGTCTTTCGATTTCATTAAAATACTTCTCCGCCTCCTGTTCCATCTTGTTGGTCAAAGCTTCCACATAATAAGAGCCAGCCAAAGGATCAATGGTATTGGCTACGCCGGTCTCGTGGGCGATCAACTGTTGAGTTCTTAAAGCTATCTGA
>JALHUP010000079.1 GCA_022866585.1 Candidatus Zixiibacteriota bacterium
GAAAGTTGTCCGCAAAAACGTTTTTGACCCAGAGATAAAAGAGGAAAACAAAAAGCTTTTCCTGTGGGTGAACAAATTTCATTTCCTCACTAAGGAGAGAATCATCCGACAGGAACTTTTATTTAAAGAGGGGGATATTTATGATAAAAAGTTATTAGAAGAAAGTGAAAGAAATTTGCGAGATTTAGGTTTCTTGGGAAAAGTCAAGATTGAAGAAATCAAAAAAGATAACGGTGGAGTGGATCTTTTGGTTAAGACTCAAGACCAATGGAGCACTGTGGTTAGTTTTTCTGGTGAGGCAGTAGGCAAATACTACTCCTTAGAAATATATTTTGAGGAACACAATCTTTTAGGCTGGGGCAAAAGTTTGGTCATGGGTTACACTAAAACCACGGAAAAGGAAACTAAGCAATTGTCCTTTTTAGATGGGAACATCTTGGGAACACACCTCTTTTTGAATACAGATATATACAATCATTCAGACGGGCACCTCTATAACATGACTTTCGCCCGCCCTTTTTACTCACTTGAGACAAAATATTCTTTTGGGAGTCAATATCTGAATGAAGATAGTAAGGCAAATTACTATAGAGAGGGTAAAGATATTTTCGCTTATCGGATAAAAAATGAGCGATTCTATTTTGAATTAAGCAAATCCTTTGGTGCGGAATGGAAAAAGATATTTTCACCTTTCTACCAATCGGAAAGTAAACTTTTCTCCTTCTATTCATTTCAGGATTCTTCTCAATATGCTGAATTTCTACCCCCCAATAGAAACTTACAACATTTCGGTTTTTCCCTTAAACTTTGGCATCCTCAGTATGAAAAATTAAGTTATGTAGACAATTTTGGCAAAATTGAGGATATTGATTTCGGTCTTCGTATTCAGGGGGAATGGGGTTTAAATGTAGATAATCCTTTTTCGCAAAAGAGGGCGGATGTTTTTTCTTTTAAATTCCTTTTCCCGTTTTGTCTGAGAAATAATCAGTATCTTTTCTTTTCTCATCTAACCAAGGGCGAATTTGAAAATATCCGCTGGGAAAAGATATTATCCCAGACCGAGATGCGACTTTATTGGAAAATTCCCTATTGGCAGACTTTGGTTTTTAGAGCTTTGGGAATTTTTTCTTTGCGCCAAGAAAATAGTTTTCAGCTATTTTTAGATGGGACCAACGGTGTGAGGGGATTTGAAAAATATCGTTTCGCTGGAAAAAATGATATTGTTTTCAATTTTGAGGATCGAATATTTTCCCCTTGGAAAATTTTAACCGTTGGTTTGGGAGGAGTTCTATTCTTTGACGGCGGCTATATCTGGAATGAAAATTTGACGGGACAGAGGCTTCATACTGATGTGGGAGTTGGTCTGCGTTTCGGCTTTACCAAATCTAATGCCTGGCGGGTTACCCGCCTCGATTTTGCTAAATCCTTAGAAACAAATGATTGGGTGATTTCATTTAGCACTGGAATGTATTTTGAACTTGTTGAGATGTAAAAGCCCTGGTTGCGAAGCCCCAGCATCTAACTTAAGTTAGGTGCTGGTGTCTACATTCCTTTATGGTTTTTTATTTGACAAGATCAGGCTGATTTCTTATCTTTGTGAAACGTTTCTCAAGCTTGAAGGAGGTTTTAAGATGAATATCGTGGTTTGTATGAAGCAGGTTCCGGATACTGAGACAAAGATAAAAATAAATCCGCAAGGGACCGGAATTGTCACTGAGGGGATAAAGTATGTAATGAACCCATTTGATGAATATGCAGTGGAAGAGGCTTTAAAGCTCAAGGAGAAGTTCGGAGGAGCGGTGACCATCGTCTGTATGGGTCCAACAAGAGCTACCGAAGCTATAAGAACTGCCTTAGCCATGGGCGCAGATGATGCCATCCACTTGAATGACCCAGCCTTTGAGGGTTCGGATAGTTTGACCACCGCTAAGATCTTGGCGAAAGCTATAAAAGATTTAAAATATGATTTGATTTTGACTGGAAAACAAGCGGTCGATTTTGATTGTGCCCAAGTCTTTGCCTGTCTGGCTGAGGTGTTGAATCTGCCTTATGCCTCGGTGGTTATAGGATTAGAAGTATCAGCAGATCAGAAAAGTGCAACAGTAAAAAGGGAAACCGAGGGAGGCATCCAGGAGATCATACAAATTGGCCTGCCGGCAGTGATTGCCGCTCAAAAAGGTTTAAATGAGCCCAGATACGCATCCTTGCCTGGGATTATGAAGGCAAAGAAAAAACCTATTAAGGAAATAAATTTAGCCACTTTGGGAATGGATGCAAACGAGGTTGGAGAAAAGGGGGCTAAGCTTAAAACCATGAATTTTTCTCTTCCTCCAGAAAGGAAGGCGGGTAAGAAAATTGAGGGAGAACCCAAAGAGGCGGTGGCTCAGCTAACTATGTTGCTTCACGTGGAGGCGAAACTGATTTGATGAAAATCGTTTCTATAACGAGTCCCAAAAAGAACCGGAGACATCAAAAATTGTTAAAAAAAGTATGCGCATGAAGAAGAAAGAGGTAAGTTCCAGCATTTACAGCAACTTGCTCGATAGGATTGCTGAAATTTTAGTTGAGGCAAGAACTAAGGTAGTTAGAGAGATAAACAAAGCCCAGGTGTTGGCATACTGGGAGATTGGAAGAGAGATTGTGGAGTTTGAGCAGAAGGGAGAAGTAAGGGGAGAGTATGGTGAGCAATTAATAGATAGCTTATCAAAGGATATGACTCAAAAATTTGGAAGAGGTTTTTCTCCCACAAATTTAAAGATGATGAGGCTTTTCTATCAAACTTTCCCAATTCGTCAGACACTGTCTGACGAATCTACAGAAGGACAAAAATGCCAGACACTGTCTGTCAAATCTCAAATAAGTCAGACACCGTCTGGCAAATTTATCGAGGGACAGAAATCCAAGACACTGTCCGGGAAATCTGGAATTCAGCAGACAGTGTCTGCGGAATTTGAGCCGATGTTATCCTGGTCACATTATTGCGAGTTATTAAAGGTAGAAGAACCGTTTCCTCGCTCCTTTTATGAACAAGAGGCAATTCAGAATAATTGGTCGGTTAGGGAACTCAAAAGACAAATCAACTCCATGTTTTTTGAACGATTGGCTCTAAGCAAAGACATTAGAGCTGTAATGAAGATGGCAAAAAAAGGACAGATAGTAGAGAAGCCGGAAGACGCAATCAATGACCCCTATATATTAGAGTTTCTTAATTTAAAAGAGGAAACTTCATATACCGAGAGTCAATTAGAACAGGCACTTATTGACAAACTCCAATATTTTCTATTAGAACTTGGCAAGGGATTTAGCTTTGTTGCTCGCCAAAAGAGAATAACCATAGCCAACCGTCATTATTATATCGACTTGGTTTTTTATAACCGTATCCTCAAATGTTTTGTATTGATAGATTTAAAAACTGGCGAACTTGACCATGCCGACATTGGGCAAATGAACTTTTATTTAAACTACTTCAAAGAGAATGAAAAGACCGAAGATGAAAATGACCCGATAGGACTTATCCTTTGTGCCAAAAAAGACGAGATTTTTGCAAAGTATGTCTTGGGTGGACTGAGCAACAAGGTTTTTGCCTCCAAGTATAAATTAGCCTTGCCCTCTGAGAAAGAAATAAGATATAGATTGCTTCGTCGTCTCCCGCCAAAGGCGGGAAACACTCCTCGCAATGGCGTTTCATAGATGCATTTGTTATTAAATAGAGGTGTAACATGAAATGGAAAGAATATTCTGAAGAATTAAAAGAGGTACTGAAGATCAAGGGAAACCCGATTGCCGTTACCTATTCTATGAATCCTGCTAAGAATTACAGGAAAGGAAAATGCAGGGCTTGCGATGCCCTTGTTTTAGCACGGGACGGGGAGGTTATAAACTTAACTAAGGAAAATTCAAGTTGTCGAGGTGCAACTTGGCATTTGGGTCTTGGTCCAAGGCCAAGCGGGAAAGATCTTAAGGATGTGCAGATATTTTTGGTTGAAGGTGAAAAATTCTGTTCTTCAGTTACAGTTTTTCATAGAATGCAAACTTTAACCACCCCCCCACCTTTAGGCTTGGCAGAAAACGTGATAATCTCACCGTTGGAGAAATCAGAGATCAGACCGGATTTGGTGTTATTTATTTGCAATGCCGAGCAAGCTTCCCGGTTGATCACTTTGGCAACCTACTTTGATGGAGTCCCACCCAAATTGGAAGTGATAGGCGCAACTTGCCATATGTCTATTGCCTATTCGATTGTCTCTGGAGAAATAAATGCTAATTTTGTTGATTTCACTTCCCGGAAGATAAAGGATTTTGGCAAAGATGAACTGATAGTTACCATCCCTTATGAGAAAATGGATAACTTAATCAAGGCAATTCCCCTTTGCTCGGCTGGAACAGCCAAAGTGGAGTATCCAGAGGAGTTTAGAAGATCAGTCATAGAATAGAAAGCAGGTCGGGCTAGCGTATGCTTGCCCGACAATAAAAAGTGTTAGCTTTTGCGTTCTTTGATAAGTTACGTGTAGGCAAGCCTTCAGGGCTTGCCAAGGCATGAAGCCTTGGCTACGCGAAAGAACACCCGTTTGTTCCCGAGTGTTGCGTTAGGAGTTATTCTTCCGCCTTTGGCGGAATCCCGGTGACTGACGCTGTTTTGAGTGTCGGGACTAAGTCCTGACATAACTCACAAAACGTAGGGACAGGGCTTGTCCTTCAGGATGAATTCCTGTCCGACAAGACTTATGAAATAGAGAAAGGAATAAAAAAGATGTCTAACGGAGTATGGATTATTGCGGAGCAAAAAGAAGGAAAGCTAAAGAAGGTTTCCTTTGAGCTTCTAACTATAGGGAGAAAATTGGCTTCAAAGACTGGTGAGCATTTATCCGCAATTCTTTTAGGTTATGAGGTAGAAAAATTAGCAGAGGAACTTGATAGTTTCGGAGCAGAGAAAATATTCGTCTGTGAGGACGAGGTATTGAAAAGCTATTCCAATGAAGCATACGCCAAAGTCATTGCCGATTTGGTTAAACTTCATCAACCATCTATCCTTTTAGGCGGAGCCACGGCTCAGGGCAAAGACCTTTTGCCCAGAGTGGCGGCTCGACTGGGGACTGGTTTGGCATCGGACTGTGTCAGGCTTGAGATAAACCAAAAGGGGCACTTGGTGGCAAAAAGACCGATCTATGCGGGAAAAGTTCTGGTCGATACAGTCACCCCAGAGGCAAGACCACAAATGGCTTCTTTAAGACCTAATGTTGTGGAGATCGAAAAGCCCAATGAACCGAAAAGGGCTGAAATAGAAAAAGTTAAAGTGGATGTTAAACCAAGTGATCTCAGGGCGGTGATAAAAGAGTTGATAAAGACCGCAGAGGAGAAGGTTGATTTGACCGAAGCCAGCGTCATCGTTTCCGGGGGGAGAGGGATGAAAAGTGGAGACAACTTTAAGATTTTGGAGGAGCTTGTTTGTGCATTTGGAGAAGGGGCGACAGTGGGAGCCTCCAGGTCGGCGGTCGATTCCGGCTTCGCTCCCCATGATATACAGGTGGGACAGACCGGCAAGGTAGTGAATCCCAATCTTTATATCGCCTGCGGCATCTCCGGAGCCATTCAACATCTTGCCGGAATGCGCACTTCGAAATGTATTGTGGCTATCAATAAAGACCCCGAAGCTCCCATTTTTCAAGTGGCGGACTACGGCATCGTAGCTGATCTATTTACCGCAGTTCCTCTGCTTACCGAAGAGATTAAGAAGTTAAAGGAGCAAGGGTAAAAAGTTAGAAGTTAGAAGTTTAAAGTTAAAAAACGATGGAAATTACTCGAGAGATATTTTGGAATGTGGGATCGGGGGTTCGCATACCGGTTTATGTCCTGGGTTTGATCGTTATAGTGATTTTAATCTACGGTTTAATTAGGCGCATCCGACTTTGGCGAATTGGTAAACCTGAGAGCCGGGTTGATAAACCCATCAAAAGAATCGGCTCAGTTATCCTTTTTGGCTTCGGACATAAACGAATTTTAAAAGAGCCTTATCCGGGAATCATGCATCTTTTCTTATTCTGGGGAATTCTCATTCTTTTCATTGGAACTGTTCTTATCTTTTTTCAGGAAGACTTCACCAAGCTATTCTTTAACAAAAATTTCATCTTTGGCAATTTTTATCTTACCTTCTCTTTTATCTTAGATCTTTTCGGGCTATTAGCCATAATCGGCGTCCTTTTGGCTTTATTCCGAAGATATGTTCTTAAGCCCAAAAGATTAGACAACAAATTTGAGGACGCCTTGGTTTTAATTGTATTATTCTTTATTTTGCTCACCGGATTCACCAATGAAGGTCTTAGAATTGCATCCACTTCACCAGAGTTCGAAAGATGGTCTTTTGTGGGTTGGCAGTTCAGCAAACTATTTTTGGCACTTGGAGGAAACGAAAGCTCCTTTGAAAACCTTCATCGGGTCTCCTGGTGGATTCATGTGATCTTAGCTTTTGGATTTATCGGATATATTTCGTATTCAAAACTCTTACATTTTATCTCCTCGCCTTTGAATCAGTTTTTCAGGTCTTTTTCTCCCAAGGGAGAAGTCAAGCCTATTTTGGATATTGAAAATGCGGAAACTTTTGGGGTGGCAAAACTCTCGGAGTTCACCTGGAAGCAACTCTTTGATACCGATGCCTGCACCCGATGCGGCAGATGTCAGGATAATTGCCCCGCTTACTTAAGTGAAAAGCCGCTTTCTCCCAAGAAAGTGATTCAGGATTTGAAAGATCATTTGGTATCACAAGGTAAGACCTTCTCTCAAAAGGAAAATCCTGAAGATCAAAATCAACCGATAGCGGGCAGTGTGATTACCGAAGATGAACTGTGGTCATGCACCACCTGCGGTGCCTGTCAGGAGGTCTGCCCGGTCTTTGTGGAGGTGGTGGACAAGGTGGTGGACCTGAGACGATATTTAGTGCTAATGGAAAGTAAGTTTGCCCCGGAAGTTAAGCTTTTCTTCAAAAACATGGAGACTAACTACAATCCCTGGACCATCGGTTTCGCTACGAGAGGAGATTGGGCAAAAGATTTAAAAGTAAAAATTCTTGCGGAGGATAGTGACGTCGACTTCCTTCTTTGGATAGGATGCGCCGGTTCATTTGACGAAAGAAACAAAAAGGTGAGTCGGACTTTGGTTAA
>JALHUP010000080.1 GCA_022866585.1 Candidatus Zixiibacteriota bacterium
GTAATTAAGAGCAAAGAACAAAATCCTTCAACGCAAGTAAAAAGGATTACCCTCAAGAAACTTATAAAAAGGATTTCCGCGGAAGAAAAGCATATCATTATTCCTCAGCAGATCCATGGGAATGGATGTCTGACCATAAAAAAAGGGGATGAGCTTAAGAGAAAATATAAAGGGGATGCAATTTTGACGGATCGGAAAGATATTTTTCTCACGGTTTCAGTTGCCGATTGTCTCCCTATTTTTTTGGTTGAGCCCAAAAGAAAAGTGGTAGGGCTTGTTCATGCAGGTTGGCGCGGAACACTTTTAGGAATTGCCAAAGAAACCATAAGGAAAGCCCAAAAAGAATTTGGCTGTAAATCCGAAGATTTCACCTTACTTTTTGGTCCGGCGATCCAGAAATGTTGTTATGAGATTTCAGAACTAATGGCAATTTTATTTGATGAAGATGGTTTGACCCGAATACCCGGTGAAAAGCCCAAATTGGATTTGATGAAAATAAATCTGAAACAATTTCTAAGTTGCGGAGTAAAAAGAAAAAAGATTTTCGCAACAAATGATTGCACTTGTTGTAATAAAGATATGTTTCACTCTTTCAGGCGAGATGGTGATAAAGCCGGAAGGATGATCGCTTTTATAGGTATAAAATAAAATAGCTGGAGTGTCTGCCTTATGGTTATCAACTTTTTAATTTGACAGATTTTGTGAGCATAGCGTTTTGTTCTCGGAAAGCTTATGTAGGGGAGGGGCTTGTCCCCTCCCGAACTGGTTTTACGGGCGACCACAAGGGTCGCCCCTACGTTTCCTCTCACCACGCTATGTAGGGTCGTCATGATAATTAGTTGATGACCATTAGGCAGACCACTCTATTGCGTCGGGACTTTGTAGAATTGTAGGGTGGGCTTCCGAAGGAGGCCCGACAAATGCTAAAGCGAAACACTCCGAAAGACAAAAATTTTTTCCCAAGGAGAACAGGATGAAAAAATTACCATTTATATTAGGATTTCTGATTTGTTTATTCCTCCCCATTCAAACCTTTGCCATAACCGGTCTGGGGATAGGGATAAGAGGTGGACTGATCCAAAATTACAAAAATTCTAATTTGAATTCTTTGCCTACTCAAAAGGATTTTGTTAAAGGCATGACCATGGCTGGAGTTCATCTTAAAATTGGAACTCTGCGCATAATCCATCTGGAAGCTTCAATGGAATATGCCTGGGAGAAAAAAGAGATAATCCTGGAGGATAAAATAAAGGCGGATTTCACCATAAACGATTTCTCCGTAAATGCAACCGCTAAATATATCTTCTCCTTCCCCATCATAAAGCCTTATGCTGGGGCAGGAGCGGGGTTACATAGATTGGTGTACAAAGTTTCAAAAGGAAGTTACTCTGTGTATCTGCCGGAGAATCAGACCAGATTGGGATTTCATGGAGTGGGAGGACTTTTGCTTAAATTTCCTACGGTTCCTTTTGAACTTTTCGGCGAAGGAAGATATACCATTATCCAGACTAAGGATAAAGCTACCAAATATACAACCATCTTAGCCGGTCTTACCTTTAACCTGCTCTGAAAAAGTTCTCAAAACAAGGATTGACAAACAGTCGCGTAGCCGAGGCTTCACGCCTCGGCGGGCAAGCCTTGAAGGCTTGCCTACGCGTTTGGAGGTAGTTTGGAAGTCAGGGACAAATCTCGGGAAAAGGTGACCATACCGCACCAGTGGACGCAAAGTTTTCAAAACAAAGATTGACAAACAGAGAAGCCGGCATTATAATCGTAAAGACGAATATAAGTGAAGGAGATCAATCATGAGGATCATTTGTTCAATCGTAGTAATAGGGATCATAATTCTGCTTTCAGCTTTTTCCGCCTCCGCTCAATTTTTAGGACAGCTCTCCACTGCCCAGACTTTACCTAAAGGGGAGACCATGTTGGGGGCATATTTGGGAATCTATGACGATGCCTTTTCTCTTTTCGGTCAGTTGCGTCATGGCATGGTCAGATACTTGGATTTTGGCTTAAAAGTGGGAATACTCAATTTGGATCCAGGATATGGAGAGGGGAAGACCGGACTGGTCTTTGGCGGAGACGTGAAATACTGGTTTATGGAACGAAAAGCTAATGATCCGTTGGATCTTTCCCTGGGAGGGGGAATGGAATTTTTGAAGATTGCCGATTATAGTTTGTTCGCTTTAGGAGGGAACGCCATCGCCTCTTATGAAATCGAATACGGACGGCAAAAGAGCGTGACGCCATACGGAAGGCTGAATTTACGCTGGGAAAGAGCAAGCTTCAAACGCTCATTGCGCCTTTGGGGATGGGAGGAGGGGGACTGGACCGACGATGAGATGGATGTGGCACTATCTTTAGGAGCCGACTTAAAACTTTCTCCGGATTTCAGTATAATAGGAGAATTAGAAATCGAGGACAATGTTGGCTTTGTGGCTGGCGTAAATTACAAAATCTTCTAATAGAATTTTTGCATTTTTGTAGAGCTATTGCTCTGTTAACTTGCCAATTCTCTGGTCATTAATGGACGGGTTGTCGATATTCAGAAGCTTAAGATTTTCGCGTAGCCGAGCCTTCATGGCTTGGCCGGTACTTATAAATCTAAAAGAGAAAACTAACTAAGCTCTGGATTCACCAGAGCTTTTTTCTTACAAGAGAGAAAAGACTTGAGTTGGTTGGAATCGATAGCTTTAGGAATTCTTCAGGGCTTGACCGAATTTCTCCCCATCTCCAGCTCCGGACATCTGGTGCTGGGTGAAAATTTATTGAGGGTGAAATTAGATGACATAAGCTTTGAAGTTTTTCTCCATTTTGGAACCTTGCTGTCGGTGGTGATAGTTTTCCGAAAAACTATTTGGGGAATGATACAAGCGGTGATGGAAAAAGCTGGAGTAAGTTTTTCAAAATATAATCCAACATCCACAAGCGAAAATTGGAATCTTTTTTTATTAATCATACTGGGTTCAATTCCAGCCGGGATATTGGGAATTTTGTTTAAAAAATACGTGGAAAAAAGTTTTTCATCTCCTCATTTTGTCTCCATCATGTTATTGATTACCGGAGCAGTTTTGTTCTTGACCAAATTCTTTCAAAAAAAAGAAGGACAGATTAAATTTTCCGATGCTTTTTTGATCGGCATAGCTCAAGCCATAGCCATCCTTCCGGGCATCTCCCGTTCAGGTCTTACCATTAGCACCGGGATTTTTAGAGGAATCAAAAGGGACAAAGCCGCAGAGTTCTCCTTTTTGTTATCGCTCCCCGCTGTTTTGGGCGCCACCGTTTTGAAATTAAAAGATATGTTAAGCCAAAGCCATCTCTCTTTTAATTTGTGGTTTTACTTAATCGGCACAGTCTTCGCCTTTCTGTTCGGTTGTCTGGCAATAAGATTCCTTTTGAATGTGATAAGAAAAGGAAGGTTTGAATTTTTCGGCTATTATTGTTTTTTGATCGGGTTTCTCTCGTTAATATTCCTAGAATGATTACATCAAAGAGAATGCGAAAATTTACGTGTTGGTTCGGGGTGCCCTCACCCCGAACCATTTTCTGAAGTAGATGAATTATATAAAAAGAATCCTAATCATTCGCTTTAGCTCCTTAGGGGACATTGTCCTCACCACTCCCATTATCAAATCCTTGAAAGAAAAATTCCCCCAATCCAAAATTTTCTTTTTGACCAAAAGCCAGTATCATGACCTTTTGGAAAACGATCCTCATATTTTTTCCTTAATTAAATTTGATCCAAAAGAAAAACATAAAGGGATTTCAGGATTTCTTAAATTGGTCCAAGAACTGAAAGCTCTTGAATTTGATCTGGTGGTGGACCTGCACGCCAATTTAAGGAGCTTTCTTATCCGTCATTTGCTAAAAACCGAGCTTAAGATAAAATATGATAAACGCTGGTTAGCTCGTTTCCTTTTGGTTCATTTTAAGTTTATTAAAGTAAAACCCATGCATACGGTTGATTCATATTTTGGAGCGTTAAAGAAAATCGGTGTGAGTTCAGTTGAAAAAGATCCCCAAATTTTCTTAGGCGAGGAAGGTGAAAATTTTCTAAAAGATTTTTTGATTGAGAAAAACATAGAAAAAGATGATATTGTGGTGGGAATACATCCGGGAGCCAGATGGGAGACCAAAAGATGGGATGAAGAGAAGTTCACCCAGGTTTGCCAAATTTTGAATCAGAAACCAAAAGTTAAGATTATCCTATTTGGAGATCAAAAAGATCAAGAAGTGATCGATAGGATGAATCTCCAGGCTGAGGATCAAAAACTTTTCAAAGCAGTGAATTTGCCTCTAAATATATTTATGAGTTTAATCAAAAGATGTAATTGCTTTATAACTAACGACTCTGGTCCCATGCACATAGCATCCGCCTTGAGAGTTCCGGTAGTAGCGATATTTGGTCCCACTCATCCTAAATTGGGTTTTTCTCCGATAGGTCCTGAAAACATAGTCTTAACCGCCAATGTCAAATGTAGCCCCTGTAGCTTGCATGGGGAGAAAAAATGTCACAAAAAATCCAGATTGTGTATGGATTTGATCCCGCCGGAGATGGTAGTGGATTCAGTGGAAAGACTTCTGAAAAATAAATTTTCTGTAAAGAAAGGAACTTGATTGAAAAAGTTCGTTCTTATTTTATTCCTTTTAGAATTCTTTGTCGGATATTCTGTCTCCAACGGAAAACCCGACCCACTTCAAGAATACCCTGAGCAAACTTCAGACTCGCTTCAAAAGGGAATTGTTTCGGATACTGGGCAGAAGATTCAAGAAAAGAAATTTATTGAAGACGATAAGTTCAAAAATGAAGTATGGAATCACCTTTCCAACCAAGATGAAATCTTGCTTGAGGATATTGATGATGCTTTTGTAAAGGATTTAGGAGATATTCTACGGATGAGAAGTTTGCTCAATATAGTCAAGGTCGGTCCTCCGGGGCAACTTGAGACTGGTTCTTGGGCAGGAAACCGGGATTTCAGAATTTTCATAGATGGAATTTTGTATGAGCAACAAAGTTTAAATCTACCTCAGAGTGGAGTCTTGGACTTGAATTCAATACCCGTGGAGAATATAGAGAAGATCGAAATATTTCCTTCAGGAGTTGCGAATCTATGGGGGAGAGGATCGGGTTTGGGGGAAATAAACATAATTACCAAAGATTACAAGGGAAGTGAGCCTTATTCCAGGGTGATGGCGGATAGGGGACCCTATGGGTACCACAGAACCCAGGTGGAGTTGGGAAGGGGAGTGACCTCAAGAGGCAAAATCTATCTTACCGGAGGGTTCAAAAAATCGGATGGCTATTTGATAAACAGCGATTATGATGGAATGTCCTTTTCAGAAAAAACCACTTTTAGTCTGAAGAAAAATCTTAATCTAAAGTTTTTCGCCTATCAATATGAAACAAAGATGGGACTCCCTTTGTTCCCGAGTGTGAATATTAAAGATACTAGAAAAAAGGAAGATAACTGGGGAATTGCAAGTAACCTTCTTTTTGAGCAAAACGAAAATTCTTTACTTAGATTGGAATTTCGTTATGATAAACAAGAGCAAAAACTTAAAAGTACATCCTTCGGATTTGGAATTGAAAAGATAAACAGGCTTTTTAGTTTGAGAGCTACCCAGACCTTGAAACGGGGGAAGAGACATAATTTAAAAATCGAGGCTTATGCGGACAGGGAAAAGTTTGAAGCATCAAATTTTGATCACATTGCATATGGGACCTACTTATCTTTTTCAGATCTCGTCAATATAAATGAGAAGATAAATTTTCTTTTGTTTTCCAAGATAGAAAATGAGGATAAATTCAAAGTGAATCTTTCCGGCTTTGCAGGTATCTCTTATGAAATTGCTCTGGACATAAACTTATTTTCCACTTTGGGGAGATTCGTGAATTATCCTCAAGCTATGGATCTGTATTGGAAACCTCTTTCATTAAATCTAAACGATACGATAGTTAATTACAAAGAGGAGGGAAACCTAAATTTAAAAAGAGAAAAATCAACTCTCTTTGATTTTGGTGCCGGCTGGAGAAAAGAAAATTTTGGGGTGAGTTGTTTGTTATTCAGAAATAGAGTAAATGATTTTGTTTATTGGAACAATATCGACACCTCAATTGCTTACGGATACTTTAAGCCGATCAATACAAAGGCGGATATTTGGGGAATGAATTTGAATTCGAGCCTTCATTTCTTCAAATATTTCAAATCCTCCATCTCTTACTGCTTCAAAGAAAGCAAAGATTCAAATAAAAAACTCTTTTTTCCACAATCTCCCAAACATTCTTTCTTTGGCTATCTTCAATACGAAAATGAATTTTTGAAAAAAGAGATTGGCTTGAAATTTAGATTGGAGGCAAATATTTTATCTAAGCGTTTCTTGGACGAATATGAAAAAGACAAAGAGCCCGAAGTGGCTATATTTAATGGTAAAATAAGCATAAGATTCTTGGATTTTCATTTTTACTATGTGGTGGAGAATATTACCAATCGGGTCTATCGTTTGACTCGGGATTATCCCATGCCTGAAAGAAGTTATTATTGGGGATTTTATTGGGAGTTTTTCGACTGACGTCGTCCGCCGTCCCCAGACCGCCGCAGTTAAGATTTGCGAGCGGCGGACGGCGGACTGCGGTCGGCGGACAGGAATTAAAAAACGAAAGGTGAAAAAAATGAATAGGGAAGAAGCATTAGATTTAGTCAAATCCAAAGTTAAGGGAAAGAATCTGGTAAAGCATATGTTAGCGGTTGAGGCTATAATGAGAAGGTTGGCGCAGCATCTCAATGAAGACGTGGAGATGTGGGGGCTTACCGGTCTATTGCACGATCTGGATTACGATGAGACGGTAAACGATTTCGACCGCCATTCCCTTTTAACCTGTGAATGGCTGAAAGATTATAATCTGGATGAGAGGATACTTTATGCCATAAAATCCCATCCCAAAAAAGTTGAGCCAAAATCCAAGATGGATTGGGCACTTTTCGCCACCGATCCGTTGAGCGGGTTGATCGTGGCCGCCGCTTTGATGCATCCTTCCAAAAAGCTGAAAAACGTCAACGTGGAGTTTGTGCTCAACAGATTTAAGGAAAAAAGATTTGCCGCCGGAGCAAACCGGGAAGAAATTAAAACCTGTGAAAATATAGGATTATCTTTAGAAGAATTCATCAGATTGGCTCTGGATGGAATGCAAGAAATCGACGAAGAATTGGGGTTGTGAATTTCCCAGCAGATGAATAAAATACGTCCGCAGACCGCCGTCCGCCGCTTGAAAATATTGTTCTGTGGCAAGAGGAGACTGATAAAATAAATATGATTCGTTCTAACAAGAAAATTTTGATGTTTTGTTTTTTTCTTTTTCTCTTTCTACATCAAATTTCTCATGCGGGAAGTCAATCTGAAAATTCAGACACTTTAAAAATCTGCGATAGGTGGTTAGCCTGGGACAAAGTTGAACATTTGGGGATTAGTGCCTATTTATCTTTTGTCTCTTATAAGATCTATCACGATTTTTATCATAACCATAAAGAGTCCTCCTTATATTTTTCCAGTGGTTTGACCTTCAGCTTGGGTCTGGGAAAAGAGATTTATGATGAAAAAACACCCAATGGAAAATTCAGCTATAAAGATTTAGTAGCGGATATTTTGGGCATTGGGGTGGGTTTATGGATAGCGACGCGGTAAAACATTTGTCCGCCGTCCGCGGTCGGCAGTCCGCCGCTTAAAGAATCTGGATTTGCGGCACACGATGGTCGGCGGACAATAAAGTAAATGACGCATGAATAATTCTACAGAAAAAAATCGACTGGCCACGGCCAGCTGGGCACTTTACGATTTCGCTGACACCATCTTCTCCATGAACATCGTCACCATGTATTTTGCCCAATGGATCATAGTGGACAATAAAAAAGAAGATATTTACTACAGCGCCTGCTACGCCCTCTCCATGTTTCTGGTTGCGATAACCATGCCTGTTTTAGGAGCA
>JALHUP010000014.1 GCA_022866585.1 Candidatus Zixiibacteriota bacterium
CTTTAAAAACGATGGAAAAGAAGGAATCTAAAGCTTTTTTCAAAATATGGTTTTTGCTTTTTGTGGTGGTAGTCCTTTTTCCTCAAGAAGCTTTTGCTCCCCCAAGTAGGATGGTGGCACGCTCCTCTTCAGGTTTTTTGCTGGCGGTTTTAGATGTTTTACTTCTTTTGGGAGTCCTTTTCTGCTTTTTTTCTTCATTAAAGGTGAAATCCTTCCTAAAAGATGGGGAGCTGGCATACGGTTGGATTCTCTTTTCCTTTTCCTTTGTCATTTTGTCTATTGCCCAGCTCTTCAGCCTTTCTGTCTCTAGCGGGCTTTTGTATGTTCCTCTCACTATAGTTTCTCTTATCCGACTTTTGTCCATTTTATCTTTGGCTTTGGGTATTTATTTTATTAAGAAGGTTCTGAGTTGATCTGGAAAGAATGAGGGTTTCTCGCCTAGCGGGTCTTTTGTTTTTTAGGGTCTTCTCCAAAAGAGTTGCTTCCGCCATAGGCGCCCGCCTGTCAATCTTTAGCGGGCAGGGATCCGCCTCCGGCGGAAAAGAATAGGTTTATACAAGGCATTCATACCAGGGTGTGCGATTCTTTATGCTCTGCCTCCTTAAGAAAACCAGGAGATTTCTTCGAACTCACCCCCTATCCCCCTCTCTTATTAAGAGAGGGGGAACAAAAGGGGGTGAGTTTTCAGGATGTCATACCACTTATTAAGGAGAGCATAAAGTTGTTTACGTATCGGATGGGAAACCCTTTTAGTTTTCGTTACTTAACTCTTTCCCAAAAGCAAACTATTTTATGCTCTGGGTAATAAATTAAAAAGACACTCCCTCTTATCAAAAATTACGACAACTAAATTGGAGAAGAACCGTTTTTTAAAATTCAACTCCACCCCTCCCCGACGGGTCTTTAGTGATCTTACTCCCGCAATCCAAAGAACAAATCCAACTTAGGGTTCGGCAAGTTTACACTATGGCTTCAGCTTCGATTTTTCAAGGGTGAAAGTTAAGTAATCGAATTTGATTGTCGATAAACTAATTAGCCAGATTTTTGAGCTTTTGCACGAATTCTGTGACTTGAGAAAAGTTCATCCCGATCTCGTCTGATTTTGCATTCGGCCTTTGGTGTGAGGGGAAGTTAGACCTCGATCCAAAGGAAGAATTTACCTAAAGGGAGGATGAACTTTTATTCTCGTAGTCTTTCGAGGATTTTTATGCCCAAGGACGTGGAACTGGATGAGAGAATTGAAAAGTGTGAAGAGATTTTGGCTCAAAATCCTGACTCGTGCATATTCGCAGCCCTGTCTGGTGCTTATCGGAAAAAGGGGGAGTTAGCCAAGGCTTTCAGCATCTGCAATAAGGGGCTGAAACTTCACCCGGATTACGGTGCCGGACATCTGGTGATGGCTAAGATAAACTTAGACCGCGGGATGTACGCAGAGGCTGAAAAGGAACTTTCCTTAGCCGTTCAAGCTGATGGAAAAACTAAAGCCACAGAGTTGCTTTTAGCGCAGATATTTTTGAAAAATGGGCAAATAAGAGATGCAAAAATGATTTTAGAGAAATTAAGAGCCACCGATCCTGCGAACCAAACGGTGAAGGATCTTCTAACCAAGCTGAGGGAGGAAGCCGACTTAGGAAAAGCTGGCTATGAGGATATGGTGGCGAAGGAACGCTGGCAGATAGAAAAAATAGTTGACTTCAAAGATGCCGTGGATTATCTGAAATTACTCCCTTTTGTGTTAGGGGCCTTGGTGGTGGGAGAAGACGGCTTAACAGTGGAGGGGAAGCTTAATCCTCAGTTTAATCGAGAGCTTTTAGGAGCTATAGCCGTTACCATATTTAAATACGCTAAGAAGGGGATGTCAGAAATAGGCTTAGGAGAGGTAGAACAGATCTTAGTGGAGCTTGGGGATTTCAAATTATGGATAATGAAGTTTGAGAAGTATAGATTTGTATTATGTTGCTCAGCCGATGTCAACCTGGGAGCTTTGAAGATTAGAGTGGTTGAATTACTTGAGCATATGCGCAGCATCCTTCAGGTATCTTCGCATTTGAACTAAAGATTGGGGGGAGAAGGTGGCTTCAGATCAAAGCAGAGAAACAAGGGGCATCCTTTTGCTTTCCTTATTCATCGTGGTGGTTCCTCTAATTTTTTTCCCAAAAGATTTTGGGCTCAGGGTGGATATGTCCTCCTTTTTGCTTTTTGCTTTTGAGTTAGGCTGGTATGTGGTGATTTTTTTCGTCTTGTTCTCCAAAGCATCCGCCCTTGGGGTAGTCTTTTTTGCTCTTTTAACCCTGGCCTATCGGTTTTCCGTGGGAATCTGCTCCGGTCTTTTTTTGGTAGCCATGTTCTCTTTAGATTTATCTTCTGCTTTGAAGCTGGGAATCCACCACTACCTACCTGCTTTTTTGCTACAAGCGATGATGTCGCCTTTTATCCTTAAGTCTTCTTTTGAGATGATTATGAAGAAGAGGCCTGCTGGGTCGAAAAAAGATCACGAAGGTCTTAAAAAAGCAACCCCAGAAACCCCTTTAACCTTTTTCGAGAGTCAGATATCAAAATCGGGGAGGGATCAAATGAGAGTGTCATCTTCAACTGAGAAGAAGAGAGCAAAAAAAGCGGACATGGAGGATGCTTTACATTACCTGCGGGAGTATTCGGGAGTAAAGGGGGCAATTTTGGTGGATAATTTCGGCTTGGTGGTGGGTGGTGACACATCATCTGATTTTGACCCAGAGCTTTTTGCCTCCCTGGCGATTTGCTTAAAAGAAGCGAACCACAACTTCTTGAAGAAGATAAACGAAAGTAACTTAGAAAGGATTGGAATTCATACTCCCAATCTGTGGATAAGCCTGAATCAGATTCTAAGCTTTACTTTGGTCACCGTGGCCGATCGTCATACGGACGAGCTTCTCTCGGTGAGAATCTCGCAAGCTGCGGGAATGATAAAGAAACATTTGGAAGAAAGATATAGTCAGAAAATCTTAAAAGGTGTGGAGGAGTGATATGCACGAGATATTGGAAGAGTTGAATAAGACCTCGGGAGTCAACGGGAGCATGATTGTGGGAAAGGATGGCATCGTCATCGCGACGAATCTGCGTGCGCAGCTTCAGGATGAGGAAGTCGGAGCATTGGCGGCCTCCATCATAAACACCGTGCAGAAATCGATGAGCCGTCTTTCCAATGATGCCTTAAAACAGGTAACCGTGGAGGCAAGCAACGGGAAATTGTTTTTGACCGACGTTGGCATCGGCATTTTAGCAGTAACCACCGATCCCCAGGTGAATGTGGGTTTGATCAGACTGGAAGTCAAAAATGCGGCAGAGAAAGTGAAGCTTGCCCAAAAGAGGTCCCCGGCCGGACAAAAACAGTAAAGCGGAACAAAAAATGGTTTCCATAAATTATGCCTTTAAGGAAATCTGGTGCAAAATAGTTTATTATGGTCCGGGGCTTTGCGGCAAAACCACCAATCTGCAATATGCTCATCAGAAAATTCCGTCCCCCAGCAGAGGGGAGCTCATCTCCCTGGCAACCGATCAGGACCGAACGTTGTATTTTGATTTTCTGCCTGTGGACATCGGCAGAATTCACGGATTTTCCATAAAGTTTCAGCTATATACGGTCCCCGGGCAGGTTTATTATAATGCCACCCGAAAACTGGTCTTAAGAGGCGCGGATGGCGTGGTTTTTGTAGCCGACTCCCAAAGATCCAAAATGGATGAAAACATGGAAAGCTACCAAAATCTGGTGGAAAACTTGAAGGGGTATGGATGCGACATAGAGAAACTGCCTTTAGTGTTACAATATAACAAAAGGGATCTTTCTGACATCTCTTCGGTGGATGAACTGGAGAGCATCTTAAATCCCAGAGGGCTTCCTCATTTTGAGGCGGTGGCAACGCAGGGAATGGGAGTGTTTGATACATTAAAGTGCATAAGCAAATTGGTGTTGGATCTGACCAAGGGGGAAAAAGTAGTGCCGGAAAGAGAGGCTCTCGTTGAAGAGAAGGTAATGGAGGAATCAAAGCCTGCTTGGCCAGAGAGGGTGACGGATTTAGAGGGTTTAAAAACACCGGCTTCAGTAAGTCTTTTCCCCGAGAGGTTGGAGCTTTTGAAAAAAAAGGAAACGGAGGCGATTCCGCAGGAGAAACTCTTTGGCGCTTCAGAAGAATGGTCCGGCTCCGCCCACCCATACCCGTGCCCCCAGACGGAGGCTCGTCCGAGCTTGTCTGGACAGACGGATGAGCGCCTGTATGAGTGGGAGCGTCAGCCAGCTCTGGATAAAATAGAGCATGAACCTCCGACCCCAGAAAAAATAGAGGGATTTGAAACAAAAAAAGAGGAGATTTCGTCTGAAGGGTTGGCCCATGGCGGAGAGGAAAAGAAAATTGAGAGTGAGCCATCCCTGCCGAAGGCAGGGGAGAGCCCCACCATAATAAGCTGGTCCGCCGCCAAACAAAAAAAGAAATCCGAATCAAAAGGATTTTTCCTGTGGCGTTTTCTTAAGAATCTTTTAAATAGGTAGACCGGAGGTGCCAAATTGGGACAAGAATATCTGGTAATCTATGAAGAGGAGATCAAAGAGATAGAGAGAATTTTGAACCAGCTGATCAAGAATTCTCAAGCTAAGTGTGCTCTTTTGGTGGATAAAGACGGTCACCTGATCACTCGCCAGGGTTTCACCCAGTCTTTGGATACCACCGCTTTGGCTGCGCTTTTGGCTGGAAGCTTCGCCTCCACCAAAGAGATCGCACGCTTGGTAGGTGAGCCGGAGTTCTCCGTTCTTTTTCATCAAGGGAAAAAGGATCACATTCACGTCTGTTTGGCGGGAGAACGGAGCATCTTAGCAGTCATCTTCGATGATCGAACCACCATCGGCTTGGTAAGACTCTATACCAAGGAGACCGCTGAAGAGCTGGCAACTATTTTGGCATTCGCCACCAAAGAGAAAAGGGATA
>JALHUP010000081.1 GCA_022866585.1 Candidatus Zixiibacteriota bacterium
AAGAAGGAAGGCTGGAATCGACTCAAAGTGAGGGAGGACAGAACATCCCACAGGCTTTAGCAGATTTGGAGAATCTTTTGAAGGCTCAAAAGGAAAATGACTTAAAAAGATCAGAAGATTTCATAAAATGGGAAATAAAAGAAAATGTTCTGGCCAAGCTTTATGGACAAACCGCCAAATATGAAGAGGTATGGTTTAAGTATCATCCTGAGATCAAAAGAGCAATCGAGATCCTCTCCAATCCGAGTGAATACAAAAATCTGCTTTCTATGAAATGATTTTGGAGTGCAAAGCCTTAGCTCTTCTCCGCTTCAATTTAGACCTCACCCTATCCCTCCCCTCGAAGGGGAGGGAAATATATCCCTCTCCTTTCAGGAAAGGGTCAGGGTGAGGTCATTAGACTCATAGACAAATATTTTAATGCATTATCTTTTCATGGTCATAGGGGGATTGATTGCAGGACTTTTTGGTTCGCTTCTGGGATTGGGTGGTGGAGTTTTAATCATTCCCTTATTAACTTTGGTCTTTGGGGTTCCTATGAAGGAAGCCATAGGAACGTCCCTGATTTGTGTGATCGCTACCTCCTCTGGAGCCGCAAGCTTATATGTTAGAAAGCACTTTGCCGACATCAGATTGGCAATGACCTTGGAGTTGGCAACCACAATTGGAGCAATTGTAGGTGGACTGGCCGCCGGGATCATAAAGCCCGAGGTTTTAACCATTCTTTTTTCTGTTCTTTTATTTTATATTGCTTTGTCCATGATTCGCAAAAGACCTGAAAAGAATCAAGAAGCAGGCTCGTCAGCTCCAGGAGATTATCAAATCACTAATTTCCCTTTTGGGATGGGGGCATCTTTTTTTGCCGGGAATATATCCGGACTTTTGGGAGTGGGAGGGGGAGTGATCAAGGTGCCGGTTATGTATCTTATGATGGGTGTTCCCTTGAGGATAGCCGTGGCTACCAGCAATTTCATGATCGGAGTGACTGCCACCGCTGGAGCTTTCGTCTATTATGCACGCGGGGAGGTCGATCTTTTAGTCTCCGGGGCGACCATGATCGGAGTCTTCTTGGGAGCTTTAGTAGGATCGAGGATCCTTCACCTCATAAAAATGGAACATCTGAAAAAAGCTTTCATAATAGTGCTTTTATATTTGTCGGTGGAAATGTTATTTAAAGGGCTTCACCTTCATTTTCTATTTTAAAGTCTATGAATGAAAAAAAAGAGAAGATAGACATTTATGTGTCCAACATTCTTTTGATCGGCTCCTATTCTGCTGCCGTTTTGTCACTGATCGGTTTGCTTATGCTTTTGTTTTTTACTCGAACTACTTCGGTGCAGTTGGAATCAAAACCCCTATCCTTTTCTGTGTTTTTTTCTTGTTTGAGAGAAAAAAATCCATTAGCGTTTTTGAACCTGGGAATCTTTGTGATGATGCTTACACCCTTATTTAGAGTAATGACGGCTGCCCTTTCTTTCTTTTTGGAAAAGGATTATAAATTTGTCTTGATAGCGTCGGGTGTTTTAATCATCCTTTTGGTTAGCATCATTCCCATTTTTATTTGATTTTTCCCTTACTTTCCTCTCCCTTTGTGGGAGAGGGTTAGGGTGAGGGGCAGGTTCATATCAGAAACAATTCGTTTGTCTTGGTATGAAACCAAAAAGTGAGAATAAATTAGTTCTGGTTGATTTTGATGGGACCATCACCAAAAACGATGTGGGCGCTCTTTTATTTGATAGCTTTTCAAAGGAAAAAAATAAAAGAATCGTTTCGGAATGGCTTAAAGGAAAGATCAACTCCAAAGAGTGCCTCCAGAAAGAATGCGAACTGATCGAGATCACTAAAACCCAGTTGAAAAACTTCGCCTTGTCCCAGAAAATCGATGAACATTTTTCTCATTTTGTCGATCTCTGTAAAAGGGAGAAGATGAATTTGGTTATATTGAGCGATGGATTGGATTATTATATCAAAATTATTTTACAGAAATACCATTTAGAAGATATTCCCTTTTATTCCAATACCCTCAGGTTCGCAGGCAAAAAACTGGTTCCGGAGTTTCCATATTTTGAGCGAGGATGTGGAAATTGTGGGAATTGCAAAAAATATCATTTGAAAAATTTAAGAAGACCAGAGCAAAAGGTCGTATATATAGGCGATGGGTTTTCGGACAAATGTGCCATTGGTGAGGCGGACTTTATCTTTGCCAAAAATGATCTGAAGTCATTTTGCGAAAAAGAGAAGATAGGTTATTTCAAATTTAAGGATTTCAGGGACGTGATTTTAGTTTTTTCCCGCGAAATGGAAACCTTTGGACTGATTAAGAGCAAAATTCAAAAAGCAAAATGCAAAATTGCAATTCAAAATTAAAAATTCTGCCATTAGATGACCATTCTGATTACTCTGTTATGCCATACAATACAAATTTGAATTTTGCATTAAATTTTTTTAATTTTTCATTTTGCATTTTAATTTACATGGTTGTAACCGATCAACTCGGTAATGAATAAAAGGTAAGAATTATGAAGACGGTAATTATGGCTGGTGGATTTGGCACCCGCCTAAGGCCACTCTCCTGCAGTCTTCCCAAGCCCATGGTACACATGGCAAACAAGCCCATGATGGAACACATCATCGATCTTTTGAGGGGATATGGCTTGGTCGACATCGTGGCTTTGGTTTATTTCCAACCCGAGGAGATTAAAAGCTATTTTGGGGATGGTTCGAAATTCGGGGTGAGAATTGAATATGTCCAGGCACATGAGGATTACGGAACTGCAGGAAGCGTGAAAAATGCAGAGCATCTATTGAAGGAAAGATTTTTAATCATCTCTGGAGACGTTCTGACTGACTTGGATTTGAAAAGCGGCTTAGATTTTCATATCAAAAATAAAGCCTCCGCCACCATGGTTCTCACCCGTATGGAGAATCCTTTATCCTACGGGGTGGTGATAACCAAAGAGGATGGAAGAATCTCCAGGTTCTTGGAAAAGCCCACCTGGGGGGAGGTTTTCAGCGATACGGTCAATACCGGAATCTACATTTTGGAGCCTGAGGTTCTGAAAGACATTCCTTATCACGAGGAATTCGATTTCAGCAAAAACCTTTTCCCCCACATGTTAGAAAAAAATCAAAAATTATACGGATTTATTTCTCCCAATTACTGGAGGGACATTGGTAATCTGGAGGAATATTATCAAGCCCATCAGGATATTTTGGAGGGAAAGGTCAAGATAGAGATAGAGGGGAACCTGCTGCACCGAGAAAGTGCCAACATCTGGGTGGGAAAGAACGTGAAGGTGGGAGAGAAGGTAGAGTTCAAAGGAACCGTGATCATAGGAAATGATACCTGTATTGGTTCAGGCTCGTTTATATATAATTCCATAATTGGGAAGAACGTCCAAATCGGGGAGGAGGTCAATTTAGATCGCTCCGTCATTTGGAGAGACTCTGCCATCGGAAAAAGAAGCATATTGACCGAAGCCATTGTAGCCAACCACGCCAAAATCGAAGATGAAGTGGTTTTGTTTGAGAATTCCATCATCTCAGAAAACTGTCATATCGGGAAAGGGGCAAAAATTAAAGCCAATGTGAAAGTTTGGCCCGGCAAAGAGGTGGAGGAAGGCTCCATCCTTTCTTCCAGTTTGGTCTGGGGGGAAAGATGGAACCGGGAGCTTTTCACCGACGCCAAGGTGGTGGGAATCGGTAATCTGGAGCTGACCCCGGAGTTTGCCGTCAAATTGGGAGCGGCTTTTGGTGCGGTGGTGGGCAAGGGAGGTGTGGTGGTCACCAGCCGGGACGCGGGTAACGCCTCCCGTATGATCCATCGAGCTTTAATTTGCGGTCTTTTGTCAGTAGGGGTGAACGTGCACGACTTAAGGACCCTCCCCATTCCTGTGGTCAGGTACGAGCTGAAATTTGGCAGGGAACAGGGTGGGATACATGTAAGACGCTCACCTCTGGATGAAAGACAAATCGACATCGTCTTCTTTGATGGGGATGGACAGGATCTTCCCACTTTTAAAACCAAATCTGTGGAAAGGCTTTTCTTCCGAGAAGATTTCAGAAGAGCCGCACCCGAGGAAACCGGGCAATTGGATTTCCCGCAAAGGGTGATAGAGTCTTACCGAGAAGATTTCCTGAAGGCAATTGATAAAGATGTGATAAAAAAAGCCAACTTCAAGATGGTATTGGACTATTCCAATGGAGGCGCCTGCGAAATATTCCCTTCCATCATTGGATCTTTGGAATGTGACGTGATCTCCTTGAATGCCTATTTGGATCCCAAAAAGCTTTACCGCACCGACGAAAAGTTTGAACAGTCCATCCAACAGCTTTCCTCCATCGTCAAGTCTTTAAATGCAGATGTGGGCTTTCTTTTTGATCCGGGGGCAGAGAAGCTTTCGGTGGTAGATGAGCGAGGCGAGTTCATCGGTTCTGATCTTCTGCTTTTGATTGTAACCTCTTTGTTTTTGAGGTGCACTCAAGCCAAAAAAATCGCAGTTCCGGTGGTAGCTTCCATGGGGGTGGAGGAGATTGCCCAAGAATATGGGGTTAAGGTGATCCGGGTCAGAAATGATCATTTAGCCATGATGAATGCCCTATCCGATCTGGGGGTCGACTTTGTAGGGGGAACCAGAGGAGGATTTATTTTCCCCGGATTCCAATTGGGGGCGGATGCTATGTTTGATGTGGCAAAGATCTTGGAACTTTTAGCCAAAAACGGAAGAAGCCTGGGGAGCTTAAGAAAGGAATCAGACAAACTTTTCATGGTGAGACAGTCTGTTCCCTGTTCCTGGGGAAAAAAGGGACAGGTGATGAGAGAGCTTTTGAAATACACGGAAAACCTTAATCGACAGCTTATAGATGGAGTGAGGGTAATAGAAGACGACTCCTGGATTTTGGTCACGCCGGATCGAAGAAAAGCTACCTTTCACATACATGCAGAAGCCAAAAACCCAGCAAAAGCTGAGGCACTTCTAAAAGAATATGCCCAGAAAGTGGAAGAATGGCAGGTTGAAAAGGAGTTGGGAATACAGATTTAGCGTTTTCAAATCTTTTTTATCTTTAATGCCGGCTGTTAATGTTCTCGACCAACAGCCATTTTTTATTTTTGTGATTCTGCCTAAACTCTCTATTTGAAACCATAAACTACTTTTTTACCTCATCCCCTTGTCGTCCCCCTCTCCATTTCATGGAGAGGGGGAGATAGAGGGAGAGGTGAATTCAAGGCGTATGCCTCCTACTCGCAGTAAAGCAAGACAAAAAATCCTATTGACAATTCCTGCCTGAACGATATTTTCCTTTTGTTTGAAAATTTGAGTCTATTACGAAAGAAAGAAAAGTATTTGGCTTAACAGAAAGGAGAAAAAATGTTTAAAAAAATCTTTATTCTGTTTTTTCTTTCCGCAGGATCCATAGGACTGGTATTTTTTTCAAGCTTCCAGTGTAGCAAAAGCCCCAGTCCCAGAGTGGTGGTTATGGATTTCATGGAGGCGGTTAATAAAGATGATACCACCACCATCGACAAATACCTGGATTTGGACAAGTTTGCCCAAGAGAAGATGAAAGAGCTACCGCCTGAGCAATGGAAGGAGGTTTTCCCAAAAGTTAAAGAACAACTCAGAAATAATCTTTTGGGAAACGGTGCTACCCGTCTGAAATGGAAAGACAAGATGATTGTGGTGAACAAGGAGACCATTGAAGGGGACCAAGCTTTGGTGGAAGTCTCCTTCGTCGATCAAAAGACGGGAGTGACACAATACACCAGAACTTTACTCTACAAAAAGGACAATGCCTGGAAAATCTACTATTTTAAGGATTAGATACCTTTTCATCTTCTCAATTAATATAAATGCATTTGCATACATACGAATATTTGTGTTACGAAGCTGTTCCCTCTCCCCTGGTGGGAGAGGGTAAGGGTGAGGGGGAATGAAGTCGAATGTAACAAATCCCAATTCTTAAAAGGAGGAACATACCATGAAAAGATTTAGCTATTCTATGGTAGTCTTTTTCTTTTCTTATTTTTGCGGTTTCTACCTCAATGCCTTTGGGGTTACCGGTGAGATCGAAAAACAATTCCCATCTCCCGGCTCATGCCCTACCGGTTTAGCCTTTGATGGCAAGTATCTTTGGAATTGTGATCGCAAAACGGACATGATCTACAAAATCAATCCCGCAGATGGGAAAGTGGTCGACTCAATTTCTTCCCCGGGATTCCGCCCGGTTGGATTAACCTGGGATGGTAAATATCTATGGAATGTGGACGCTGAGGAAAATCTTATTTTTCAGATTGATGTGAAAAGTGGAATTGCCACAAAAATTCTCTCTGCCCCGTGTCAGATGCCAGAGGGGTTGGCTTGGGATGGGAAGTATCTTTGGATTGCTGATGATGCGAAAAACGAAATCAGCCAAATCAGCACCGAAGATGGAACCACTATCACCACCATCCCCGCGCCTTCCTCAACTCCTTGCGGACTAGCTTATGATGGTAAATATCTCTGGGTCTCTGATAGAATCAGCAATATGATTTATATGATCACGCCGGATAGGGGTGAAGTGATCTTGTTTTTTGATGCACCTGGACCATATGCCCGAGGACTTGCCTGGGATGGAAAAAACTTATGGAATGTGGATTATCAGACGGATCAAATCTATAAGCTTAAAATTTTTGACGACCAAACATTCTCCCGCACGGATGCAAAAGAGGAGGTTTTGGAGTATACTCATCAATTCCGAAATTATGGACCGGGGATGATTAAGGATTTAGATATTTATCTGGCGGTGCCTGAAAATCTGAACAACCAAGAACTTTTATCAGAGATTCAATATCATCCTGCGCCCTCCGAATTCTTAAATGATAAATGGGGCCAGAAAGTAGCCCACTATAAATTTCAGGATCTAAAAAGCACGGAATTTGTTTCTGTGGGGATGAAAGTCAAAGCTAAGCTTTTCAAGACCAGATATTACATCTTTCCGGAAAAGGTGGGAAGCTTAGCGGACATTCCTCAATCCATAAAAGAAAAATATCTGGTGGACGACGCCAAATATTCGGTCAACGATCCTTTCATTCAAGAATCCGCCAGAAGAGCAGTGGGGAATGAGACCAACCCTTATTGGATCGCCCGGAAGATATTCAACTATGTAATCGATCACATGGAATACGAGTTAGCCGGCGGCTGGAATGTTGCTCCGGCGGTGTTAAAAAGGGGCACCGGCTCCTGTTCGGAATATAGCTTTGTATATATTGCCTTGTGTCGAGCAAGCGGACTGCCCGCCAGATATGTGGGCTCTGTGGTCATAAGGGGCGACGATGCCTCAGACGATGACGTTTTCCATCGCTGGGTGGAGGTTTATCTTCCCAACTACGGCTGGATTCCAATCGATCCATCTGGTGGTGACAGCCCTAGCCCAGCAGGACAGGCGGGTGCCATCGGCAATTTAGCCAACCGATATTTGATCACCACCACAAGTGGAGGTGGGTCAGAATATCTGGAATGGACTTACAATTCCAACGAAAGATGGACCTCTTCCGGCAAATGCAAAGTCTTTACCGAAAACATCGGCGAATGGTCGCCTGTGAAATAGG
Organism: Candidatus Zixiibacteriota bacterium; assembly: GCA_022866585.1. Taxonomy (GTDB): domain Bacteria; phylum Zixibacteria; class MSB-5A5; order MSB-5A5; family SM1-73; genus SM1-73. The sequence continues at coordinate 7,589 of JALHUP010000081.1, forward strand.
TCAAAGGATGAAGTTGATTATTCCCCTCTCCCCACCGGGGAGAGGGATAGGGTGAGGGGGAAATCAAGTTGCAGAAAAAAATGTCATTGCGAGATGCAAAACGACGAAGTAATCTCGAAATAGTCAGCAGATTTGCGGAGGTATAAAACCTCCTCTATGGGTAGCCGAGCCTTCATGGCTCGGTAATCTGGAGTGTCTGCCTTTAGGCAGACCTGTAGTCAAAGAAGCTCTTAAGCAAAGGGAATCGAGATGTTTCTGGCAATCACAGGAATAATTGTTGGACTAATCGCCATTGCTATCACGATCTAAAGGTTGGTTCAGGGTGCCCTCACCCTGAACCATAAGTGGCAGGAATAAGGAAAAAC
>JALHUP010000082.1 GCA_022866585.1 Candidatus Zixiibacteriota bacterium
CGACATTGGGAATGCTGATGCCAAAGGGTTCAATTTCTATGCGATGCATTCATAGGAACATGAAAAGGAAAGCTAAACACAAAAACACCGCTATGACGGAGAGGATTTTAGATAAAAAAAAGCATCCTACCGACTTGATGCTTCTGGACCTGTTGATCCAGAAGATCATTAAAAAATTAGAAGATAACTCCTACGAGCCAAAAGTCCAGGATGCTTTGAAAGCCATCCAGCTTAAACAAAGGCTGGTTAAAACCTCGGAAGCCGAGAAAACCTTTTGGCAGCTGATAGATGATATAAGAAGACAGAAATTGGGTCCAACTGCAAGTGAGCCTGTCGAATCCACTGGTAGTGAGCGTAGCGAATCTAAAGACCAGCCAGAAAGCGTTATGGCTCAAATTCTGAGGACCATAATAGGGCTAAAAGAAGAGGTAAAAAGGGGCATGCTTCCTGTGAAAACCATTACCGACGCTTTTAATCAAGGAAAATCCGTGGAATGTCAGTTTACTTATCAGCGGATTGGCAGAATCCTCTCCACCATGGGATTTGCCAAAGGGAAAGTCGGAAGCAACTCTGGCATCTTATGGGATCAAAAAAATATAGAGCGTTTGGAAAAAATTTATGGTTTGCATCAAACCCAAGAAACACGAGAAACACAAGGAACACATACCCTCGAGGTGAACTACAAGGAAAACAACGAAAACTCATTAAGCTCTTAAACTTTTAAAACTTTGAACCTTTTAACCCTTGAACCAAAAAAACATGAAAATCATCAACTGTTGGTTCGGGGTACCTTACCCCGAACCATTTATAGTGAGCTTGCCGAATCTAAAAAGGTCAGAAGCGGGAAGTCAAAAGACCGCAGGATCCATAGGATCGGAAGTTAGAACTCAAAGACTCAGTCTCCGTTTGAGTCTTATTTTTCTCTTCCTACTTCTAACTTCTAACTTCTCACTTCCGATTTACGGTCAAGTCTGGGCAGATCAAGTTGATACCCTGCGACCGGGGGAGGAGGGGGGGCAACAGCAGTGGTTTGAAAACCCATCGGTGGACAGTGCTTTTAAAAATATAGACGATGTGGTCATAGATTTGGATACCACATATTTATATACCACGGATGTTTCCCAATGGCAAGGATGGAGACATGGAACTTTTGGCACGTCCAATACTATAGATTCGGTGAGATTGGTAATAAAGGCAAGGTCAACTGCAACGTCTGGAAGTCCACAGCTAACTTTTGGCAGGGAATTGTGGGATGGAGAAATGTGGGGGATTTGTGGTGAGGGCGGAGGAACAAAAACAGTAACGCTTACCTCGACTTATGATAGCAACTGGGTTCAGGCTTGGACTGTCGATCCTTGTGACAATTCGCCTTGGACTACGACTAAGCTGAATGATGATTTGCGGGCTTGGACTTTTTCAAGCACGACAAGTATGGGAACCCTACCTGACAGTTTTGGATTGAATGCAGATAGTGCCATAGAAAATCTCACCCTGAATTATATAGATGCCTGCCGATTCCAGATGGGTTCGGTTGGGGGGACTTTAACCGATCTTCGATTGAAGGTCGATGATGCTACGATAAGTGGTAACATAAAACTTGCAATCTATACGGATACCACTGTGTTTGGCAGTTCTTACGCCCGCACTAAATTGTGGGCTGATAATACAGGACAGGCAATCGTAAATGGATGGAACTCAGTTTCAACTTCAAGTGTCAATTTAAGTGCTAATACCTATTATTGGCTTTGTTCCAAGATGTCTGCTACAAATACGGTGCAATGGAAAGGTGGGGTAACAGGTGAGCACCGATGGGATGCTGAGGCATATGCTACAACTTGGTGGGATACCATAGCCGTTAATAGTTGGGATGGGACGAATGTAAGAAAACATAGATATCTAGGGGTTTACACAACAACGACATTACCTCAAGATCGGGTTACCCAGTCTTTTATTGTGGTTTATTCACATGCGGTAGGTGCTGTTGTAAAAAGAAAAAGCGGACTTGTGCAGGATGAAGATAATAAAGGAGTAGCAGAAGGAGGAATGGCAAGATGAATTTAAGATTCAAGATTCAGAATTCAAAATTTAAGATTTTTCGAATTCCACTTTTTATATTTATAATCTTGGCGGCGGACGGTGGACAGCGGACGGCGGACGTTTTTGCAGACATCTACGCTCCATCTGACAGCATTACCCTGACGGTCGGATGCTTGGACACTACCTTTTTGAATCTCGCCGATCCCGATTCAGTCTGGTTCAAGTGGTGGAGAGACGTAGGGGGGCAGACCATTGTTGATTCGGCAAAGATAACCACAGCATTGCGGACTGGATTTGTTCGGAAAAAGATCACAGCCTCAGATGGATCAAATAATTTGGGCACATATATCGCCGAGGCTATAGTTTATAAGCAGGGTAAGACCGGCATAAAGACCTGGGCTTGGACGGTCAAAGCGGAATTCGATTCTATTACTAACGCCATCACGGATGCCAACAAGGCTAATTTCAAAGCTACGGTGGTGAAGACCAATGGCGGATATGTGGGGCAGTGCACCACTTTAGTAAATGAAGCCAAGATTGTTTCTACTGATACGGTTCAAGCCAATTTGATCCCTTCTGATTCGTCCATTATTATGATGAAGGCCGATAGTTCTTTATATATGCGGACAGACTGGGCGAATATTAAAAATCAAAATGCGCAAGTTAATTTCAATCGGACCCATATAGGTTATGTGGATACGGTGGATAGCATAAATGAAGAAATTACAGCTTCCGTGGATACCTCGCAGATCAAAGCCATGAATGTCAACAATAAGTGGGGTGCGTCCTATATTTGGAGTTACACCACCAGAACCTTGACATCCGGGGCTGGAACTGGAGCCAACCAAGTTATAATAAGGTGCAAACAATCTTCTGATTCGGCAAACATCGCCTCCACGCAGATCCAGGTGTTGGATTCGGTCCAGAGCGCCACCATCGGACTTTTGACTTCAGACTCGCAAGGACGTGGATTTTTTGCTCTGGATAATGGGATCTATTGTGTGAGGCTATATAAGCCGGGGTGGCAATTCACCGTGCCTGAAACCTTGATAGTGAGTGGAAATGAGGATACCATTTACAATGCGGATGCCGTTAATCCCGGTTCGCCACCAGAGGCTTGCCTGTGTCGGGTTTACGGATGGATTTATGATATAAACAACCAGCCAGTGGTAGGGGCAAAAATCGAAGCCAGCATAAAGACCATTCCCCTACGTTATGAAAATGTGATTATCAGTCCCTACTATAAGAGCACCACCACGGATGATGAAGGTTACTGGTATCTGGATTTATATCCGACTTCAGTTTTAAGTCCATATGATACCAAATATATATTCTTCATTTATAGTCCTTCAGGGACAATTCTAAGAATCGAAACCACAGTCCCCAACCAGACAAGCTGGGAACTACAATTTTAGACTGAGACTGAGATTCGAGACTGGGAGAAAACAGTCTCAGTCCTAGTCTCAGTCTAACTTCTAACTTTTGTAAGGAGGTGAGTTCAGATGATTATTACGATTTTTTCTTCTTTCGGCAGTTGGTTGACTCATAACACCCTTGAGGCTTTGGGTGCTATTCTTCTTTTGCTTTTGGGTTGGGTGGTTAAAAAATATGCCATTCCCTTTTTGAATACCGAGCTGAAAAAGAGAATGGCTGAGTATATTTTGCTGATTGCGGATGAGGTCACCGATCAGTTGGTAGCAAAATATCCCAAAAACGAGCTTTTGAAATGGCTGGATCAGGCCGTGGATAAGATTATGGAGATTACCGGAGTCTCAAAAGAAGTAGCCACCCGCGCCGCCCAAGCCGCCTTAGCCCGCAAAGGCATACAATAACGGGAAATTCATATGAATGCATACGCAACTGTAATGCTCTGAACCCTCTCCCCTCTGGGGAGAGGGGAGGGTGAGGGGAAATCTCTGTAATTTTATGAAAGGCTACCTCCTTGGTTTGAAATCATATTATATATTAGACCTTGTCCCAAATGTCTGTGATGATTTTGAGATTTATTGATTTGCCAAAGAAGGGGTGCTTTGCCGAACTCCTTAAACGTCCGACAGAAACGTCGGACGCTACAGTTTCCGTAGCGCCCGACCCTTGTGTCGGGCGTAGATCTCTTTTCTTATCCTTTTCCAATAGATCCGTGTTTTCTGTATCACATACTTTTGGGACAAACCCTAAAAATCAAATCCTTATCTTATGTGGGTTGGAGACCATCCAGTTTACTCCCACTGTTTAAAATGGACCTGACAGAACAAAAAATGGTAAGACCCAGCACCTAACTTAAGTTAGGTGCTGGTTTTTTTTCAAGAAGCCCATTAGCTTCTGTTCCAAAGTATAAAGCTTAAAGCGGATTTTTTTGAAGGATGGAGCGGAGGTGGGATTAATTAGCTTACCGAATTCTTCTAAGACGCGGGTGGCTTCCTGCGCTCTTCTCAAGTTGGCGCAAACGATTGACTCTAAATCAGCTCTCTTTTTTTCCAGAGTTCCCATGCTTTCTCTCCCCACATCTTTTTGGCTGTCTCGAAATGAGAGCAATTTTTTTTCATCAAAGCTGTTTTTGGCAACTCCGGTCAGCTGGTGTCGGAGCGATTTAAATTGGGTGGATAGCTCGGCATCATTAAAATAAAGCCTGGCTACCTCTTCTGCGACCCGAATCCCCTCTCGGGCGCGGTTCAAGTTGGC
>JALHUP010000083.1 GCA_022866585.1 Candidatus Zixiibacteriota bacterium
ATCCGAAATTTTTATCTTGACAATTTTTCGGTTTTGCTTAATATTTAAAGCCAATGAAGATAGAGTTCAAAAGAGGTTCGGAAGATTGGAGTGAAACCATAGAACTGGAGGAATGTCCAGAGGCATTAGGGCTATGTGCCGAAGGTGCCTCTTTTGAGAAGCCAGTAAAGGTTGACCTTTCAGTCTCAAAGAGTGGCAATCAGTTGATCTGTCGAGGTAAGGTGAAAACTTCGGTCAAATTGGAATGTTCTCGTTGTCTTTTGGTTTATGATGAGCCCGTAATTTCAAATCTCGATTTTGTGGTAGATTTTGGAGAAAGTCCAATACCGGTTTATCGGGACGCATCGGAGGAGGACAACTATTTTGTAGCTGATCCTTCCTCTGATTCTTTTAAAATCGACGATCTGGTTAGAGAGACCATAATTCTGGCATTGCCTCTGAAACCCTTATGTTCTGAAGATTGCAAAGGTTTGTGTCCTATCTGTGGAACAGATTTAAATAAGTCCCAATGCAGTTGTGTCAAAGAAGAAACTGATCCCAGGTGGGAGAAATTAAAGGATTTGTTGGGCAATAAACCCTAAGGATCGGTTTGGGTTTCGGCCACGTATCGGTTTCGTCTTTAGTCTTAAGACGATAAACGGTTGACGATGACTTCTTAAACGAAACCCCAGAAATGCAATCATTATTTAATTGACAAAGCAGTATGAGGATAGTTTTATTGTGATTTTGCTTGTGGAATAAGGAGAAAAGATGCCGTTACCCAAAAGAAGACATTCTAAATCGCGAGGGGCAAAGAGACGGACGCATTGGAAACTTAGCGTGCCCACATTAGTTGAATGTTCTCATTGCCATCAGCCTAAACTGCCACATAGGATCTGTCCTAACTGTGGATATTATGATGGCAAAGAGGAGATTACGCCTAAGAAGACCTAAAAAGGGTCAAGGGGCAAGGGTCAAGGGGTGAGAGGAAGGATATGATAAAGTAACAGAGGTTAAGAGAGTGAGTGAAAAGATAAAGATAGCAGTAGATGCCATGGGCGGAGATTATGCTCCACAAGCAGTGGTGGAGGGAACGATTCTAGCCCAGAATGAAAATCACCGAGATATTGAGCTGGTCCTGGTTGGGGAGAAGGAAAAGATCAATCAGGAGTTGTCCCGGCTGAAGGCTACAGATTTGCCTCTTGTGGTTCAAAATGCCTCAGAGTTGATCACCATGGGCGATCCGGCGGTGGAGAGCTTGAGAAAAAAGGATTCCTCCATTGCGGTGGGGATGAGACTGCAAAAGGAGGGAAAAGTGGACGCTTTTGTCTCTGGAGGAAACACCGGTGCGGTCATGACCCATGCTCTTATGACCTTAGGTAGATTAGAAGGGGTGAGCCGCCCGGCCATCGCATCTTTTTTGCCCTCGGAGAAGGGAATCGTGGTGGTTTTAGATGCGGGAGCCAACGCTGAGTGCAAGGCCCATAATCTTTATCAATTCGGGGTTATGGGATCTATATACACAAGTTATGTATTGAAAAAGGAGAACCCTCGTATCGGACTTTTGTCCATCGGAGAGGAAAGCACTAAAGGGAATGACTTGACCTTGACCACTTATAAACTTTTAAGTGAGGATTCTTCCTTAAACTTCATAGGCAATGTGGAAGGGAGGGATGTTTTGAAAGGGACCTGTGATGTGGTGGTGTGTGACGGATTTGTGGGAAACATCGTTTTGAAATTTGCAGAAAGCATCGATGGGTTCTTAACCTGGATGGTGAAGAAAAGGGTTAAGGAGAGCTTTCTTTTCAGGTTAGGAGCCTTTTTGGTTAAGGTTTCCATAAGGGATTTGAGGAAGGTATTAGATTACACTGAATATGGAGGAGCGCCTCTTTTGGGGGTAAATGGGGTGTGTATCATCTGTCATGGAGAATCTCCTCCCAAAGCCATTAAAAATGCTTTAAAATTGGCGGCGGATATGGTGAGAGAAAGGGTAAATGAACACATCACCAAAATCTTAAGGGACAAAGAAAAAACAAATCAAAAGAATCAAAGAAGTTAAAATGAGCAAAAAGATTAATACTTTCATCTCGGGCACCGGCTCCTACGCTCCACCCCGGATATTGACGAATTTCGACTTAGAGAAAATGGTGGAGACCTCGAATGAATGGATCATCAGTAGAACCGGGATAAAGGAAAGAAGAATTGCAGAGGATGGATGTGCCCCTTCGGATTTGGCTTTGGAGGCTTCCAAGATCGCTTTAGAGGAAGCCCAATTAACCCCAGATCAAATTGATTTGATCCTTTTGGGCACGGTGACTCCTGACTATATTCTCCCTTCCACCGCCTGCATACTTCAGGATAAGCTTAAAGCCAAAAATGCGGCGGTTTTGGACATAGTGGCGGCTTGTTCAGGGTTCATCTACGGTCTTTCCATAGCTTCCGCCTTCATCTCCATCGATCAATACAAGAATATCTTAGTAATTGGGGTGGAGACCCTCTCTAAGATTGTCAACTGGAAGGACCGCAACACTTGTGTTATTTTCGGAGACGGAGCGGGAGCGGCGGTGGTCTCTGCCACCACCGAAGACAAAGGAATTCTGGGAACGTTTCTCTTCGGGGATGGATCTTTAGCTAATCTTTTGCATATACCAGTAGGGGGAGCCAAAATACCTTTACCCAAAGAAAATATTGACTTAAATGAGCATCTCATTCACATGCAAGGGAGTGAGGTGTTCAAGTCCGCAGTGAGAGCTATGGAGGATGCCGCAGAGCACATAATCCAAAAGACGGGTTTAACTCCCGAGGATGTGGACCTTTTGATCCCTCACCAGGCTAACATAAGAATCATCGAAGCATTAGCCAAAAGGTTGAAGCTCCCCATGAGTAAAGTCTACGTCAACATCGATCGATATGGAAACACCTCTGCCGCCTCAGTCCCCATTGCTTTAGATGAAGCCAGAAAGAAGGGGTTAATCAAAGAGGGGAGCATCTCTCTTCTGGTCGCTTTCGGAGCAGGATTTACCTGGGGATCAGCAGTGATAAAATGGTAAAAAAGACGTGTTTCTCGCTCTCGGTGAACGGTTTCACTCACTGCATGTATCTTTAGTTCGATGACAGAAAATGAAAAAAATTAAAGATAAGAACTTGGGAAAAATTTTAGGAGAAATTAACTCTTCGCTTGCTGAATTTTTAGACCGGTCCTACGGATCCAAATTCGGACACTATAAGTTGATTCTTTTTGGCTCAAGAGCAAGAGGAGAAGAAAGCGAGTTTTCTGATGTTGATTTAATGGTGATCCTTGATGATAAGATAAGCAACCTTGAAACCAAAGAGAAGATACGGGATATCGTGCATGGTTTTTCGCTCAAATATCCTTATCTGTTTTCAGTGCTGATCGCCTCCAAGTCTCTTGCCCAAAAACGCAAAGGATTCCTGGTCTTTGATTCTATAGAAAAAGAGGGGATAACCATAAACTATTAAAGATTGGATTTTTATGGATAAAATTGCCTTTTTATTTCCAGGGCAGGGGGCACAATATGTAGGAATGGGTAAAGATTTATATGATTCAGATTCTTCAGTAAAAGAGCTTTACTCTACTGCCCAACAAATCTTGGGATTCGACTTAGCCAAGATATCTTTTGAAGGACCTGAGGAGTTATTAGTTCAGACCCAATATACCCAGCCGGCGATTTTTGTCCACAGCGTAGCTTTGTGGAAATTTTTATCCAACGACGACATTTCCGCCAAAGGCGGATCTGTCTATGACAGAAAACCAGCATTTGTGGCTGGTCATAGCTTAGGAGAATATTCAGCTTTGGTGGCTGGAGGGGCTTTATCTTTTAAGGATGGTTTGGAAGCGGTGAAGAACCGAAGCCGGCTGATGCAAGAGGCTTGCGAGAAAAATGAAGGAACGATGGCCGCTATAATCGGTCTTTCCGAAAAAGATATACTCTCTATCTGCAAGGAAGCTTCAATTTATGGAATCGTCCAGCCAGCGAATTTTAATTCTTCTGAGCAGGTGGCTATCTCCGGAGAGAAAAAAGCAGTGGAGAAGGGGGTGGAACTGGCAAAACAGAGAGGAGCTAAAAGAGCCATCCTCTTAGAGGTGGGTGGAGCTTTTCATTCAGAGCTGATGCGTGAAGCCCAGGAAAAATTCCAAGAGATCATAAAAAAGCTTTTGGTGAACAAAGCTATGACTCCGGTAGTTGCCAATGTTACCGCTGAACCTGTCACCGAACCTTCTCAAATAAGGGAGCTTTTGATCGAGCAGATTACCAGTCCGGTCTTGTGGTATCAATCCACAAAATGGATGTATGACCAGGGAGTAAGAGATTTCGTGGAGATAGGTCCTGGAAAGGTGTTACAGGGACTCTTGAAAAGATCATTTCAAGAGATAAGAACCTTTGGAATAGATAAGTTTCCTGATCTCCGGAAGTTTAGGGATCTGGTCACGGTGAAAGCGATTTAAAACCCGATTTTCTTGTTTGTGATTCGTTGCCAAAAAAATCGCATTTATTTCTGTTACGGAACAGGTCTCCCTCTCCCCTGGGGGAGAGGGTGAGGGGGAAAGCAATATGAGTTTGAAGGGAAAAGTAGCTTTAGTCACCGGAGGAGCCCAGGGAATAGGAAAGGCTATTGCGGTGAGATTAGCTAAGGATGGCGCGGATGTGGTAATTGCTGACATCAATATCGACTTAGCCCAGTCTGCCCTGGCAGAAATGAAAAGTTGGGGAGTCTCTGTGGTGGCTTTAAAAGCTGACGTCTCCGACTCTCAAGAGGTTGAAGATTTGATAAAAAAGGTCCATGAAAGATTCCCCACCTTGGATATTTTGGTCAACAATGCCGGAATAAGCAAAGATGGGCTTTTGATCAGAGTCTCGGAA
>JALHUP010000084.1 GCA_022866585.1 Candidatus Zixiibacteriota bacterium
ATAATCAGAAAATATTTAGGACGAAAATACCAAATAACTGCCCTGGACCGCACTACCCCAGAGGTCAAGATGGAGATGAAGAGTGTAAAAATTGATAAAGAGATTATAAATTCAGTATATGATTTCTTATCTTCTTGTGATTTGGTTAAATTTGCCAAATATATGCCTTTGAAAGAAGAAATTGAAAAAGATTGGAACCAGGCATATACAATAGTTAGTATAACAAAAGTTGAAGAGGTAAAGGCTAAAGTTTTGACACCCTAATAAGCTTATCTTCTCTCCTATGGAGGATTTTACGTAGGGGAGACCCTTGTGATCTCCTGTAACGAATATTTAACATAATTCGGTCAATAAGAGATATGTTTAGATTTAGAGATCCCATATTCTTGTTTTTTATCGTTGTTGCTATCGGGCTATTGGTTTATTATTTCAAGGTCAAAAAAACTAAAGCCGCCACCATAAGATATTCCGACATAGGTTTAGTCAGGAGACTTAAACCTTCCTTTCGTCTGAAAGAGAGACATTTAATTCCGGTCTTGAGATCGATGGCGATCATCTTTTTGGCTTTGGCTTTAGCCCGACCTCAGGCTGGCAGAAAAGGGGAAGAGATCTCATCCCAGGGGATCGACATCATGTTGGTTTTAGACATTTCTGGAAGCATGCGAGCCGAGGATTTCAAGCCTGAAAACCGACTGTATGTGGCTAAACAGGTGATAAAAGATTTCATCAAAACAAGACAGGGTGATCGGATAGGACTGGTGGTTTTCTCCAGACAAAGCTTCACCCAATGCCCATTAACCTTAGATTATGGAGTTTTATTAAATTTTCTGGATAAGGTCGATTTCGGAATGATTGAGGATGGCACCGCCATCGGATTGTCTCTTGCCAATGCAGTTAATCGCTTGAGGGAAAGTGATGCCAAAAGCAAGGTGATTATTCTCCTCTCTGATGGTAGAAACAATGCGGGTGAGATAGACCCCCTCACCGCCGCACAGGTGGCAAAGACGATGAACGTCAAGATCTATACCGTAGGAGCGGGAAAGCCGGGAAATGCCCCTTATCCTATCGACGATCCGATCTTCGGCAGAAGATACATCTATATAGAAAATGAAATTGACGAATCTACCTTAAACCAGATAGCCCAGATCACCGGTGGAGAATATTTCCGCGCTAAAGATGAGAGGGCACTTGCCCAAATCTACAAACAGATAAGTGTGATGGAGAAGACCGAGATTAAAGTTAAGGAATATTTACAGTATAATGAACTTTTCACTAAATTCGCCATTGTGGGATTTTTCTTTTTGGTCATAGAAATCGTCTTGGCAAATACCAGATACCGAAAGATCCCGTAAGTTTTTAGGCAAGCGTCAGAACAGAGGTTCTGACGCCTCGATGAGATTAAGAGTAGCTTTCGAGGCTTGTTTAACGGTAACGAAGCTCGTTTCGATGCTCGAAATTCGGGGTTTGAAGCCCGAAATTATAATCGAAAGCAAAACCTTCGAGCATCGAAATCCGTAAGCCGAACTTCGATACGAGCTTCGCCAACGACAAACGATGGACGCTATTCATGAGAGCTGTCAGATCCCCTGATCTGACAGCAGAAGGAGACATCACTAACAGATACTCACATGAGAATTGCCCAGATTAATTTCATATATTTATTGTTGGTTTTGCTTCCTCTTTTGGTCGTCTTTTACTGGTTTGTCTTCCGCATGAAGAGAAAGGCTAAAGCGAGGTTTGGAAACTTGGCTTTGATTGAAAAGCTTTCCCTCTCATTCAGCCCGAAAAAACGTAGATGGAAGGTGGCTTTGATACTTTTGGGCACTTTCTTTCTTCTATTCTCTTTAGCCCGACCTCAGCTGGGAACCAAGTTAACCCTGATGAAGAGGGAAGGTGTGGATATAATCATCGCTATGGATGTTTCTTTTTCCATGATGGCTGAGGATATTAAACCCAATCGTCTGGAAAAAGCTAAGCAGGAGGTGAACGGACTTTTAAGCCGCATGCAGGGAGATAGGGTGGGGTTGGTGGCTTTCGCCGGGGTTGCCTTTATCCAGTGTCCATTGACCTTGGACTATTCCGCCGCAAAAATGTTTCTGGATATAATCGACGTTAGCCTTATTCCCCAGCCGGGAACAGCCATCGGAGATGCCATCCGAACTTCAATTCAGGCTTTTAATCAAAAGGAGAGAAAATATAAGGTCTTGATACTTTTGACCGATGGGGAGGATCATGATTCAGATCCTTTGGGTGCCGCCGAAGAGGCTTCTAAGGAGGGAATAAGAATTTACACCATCGGCATTGGATCGACGCAGGGTGAACCGATACCCTTAAGAGATAACCAGGGTCAGGTGACCGGATTTAAAAAGGATCAAGAGGGAAGTGTGGTGGTCAGTAAGTTAGATGAAGTGACTTTACAAAAAATCGCCTTGACCACCGGTGGAAAATATTATCATGCCACCTCGGGAGAGATGGAGCTGGATAAAATTTATGATGAAATCTCCAAGATGGAAAAGAAAGAGTTAGAAGGAAAACTTATGACCCAGTATGAGGACCGATATCAATATTTTCTTTTTATTTCTTTAATTTTCCTAACCATCGAATTCCTTCTATCTGAAAGAAGGAGCCGAAAAGCGGTGGACAGGTTAAAAGCAAAAGCCGAAGGCAAATGAGGCGTCATTTAACTTTTAAGCTGGAGCCGACTGGGTAATATAAACCAAAATATTCTGTAATTGTAGTTGCTCAATTCATTGAGCAATCCCTATGCTCGATAAATCGAGCAACTACGAAAAAGAGGTGACTGGTTTGAGAAAAGCATATATTTTATTGATTGTTACGATGGCGATCACTTGGGCAAATCTTGCCTGGGCGGATTCTTTTTCCTCTTTGAACAAAAAGGGGAATAAAACTTATAAAGAAGGGGAAGAACTTTTACTCAAAGGGGAGAAGAATAAAGCTTCGGATGCCTATGAACAAGCATTAAAATATTATCGGGATGCAGAGATCGAAAAACCTGAATCGCCAGAGCTTTCCTATAACATGGCAAATGTGATGTATCAACAAGAGAAATATCAGGATGCCTTGGAGAAATATTATAAAGGCTTAAGCACGGATGTGCCGAAAAACCAGGCGGCAATATATTACAATATGGGCAATGCCTTATATCGATCAGGCAAATATCCGGAGGCGATTCAGGCTTATCAAAAGTGCTTGGATATAACCCCAGATGATGAAGATGCCAAATACAACATAGAGTTCGTAAGAAAGAAAATGAAAGAAATGTTGGATAAGGAAAAGCAAAGACAACAGCAACAACAAAACCAACAGGAACAGAAGCAACAACAACAAAACCAACAACAGGAACAGAAACAAAAACAACAGCAGATGCAACAGCAAGAACAACAAGCTCAGTCGCAAGAGGAACAAAAAAAGCAAGAGGAGAAGCAACAACAAATGCAACCGAAAGAGGGCATGACTAAACAGGATGCAGAAAGAATTTTGAATGCATTAAAAGACCAAGAGAAGGATATACAAAAGAAACAAAAAAGACTTACTCAAACAACAGGAAGAAGAGGAGGAAAGGACTGGTAGAGGGAGATGAGTGGCAAAGGCAGCAAAGAGTGTTCAGCGATCAGTGAACAGTGGATGGGGGAGAGGAAGCGGCGGACGGCGGACCGTGGACGGCGGACAGTGTTTCTCATTTTAGCCGTCAGTTTCTTTTTGCTTCTGCTTTTAAACCAACCTTCCTTTTCACAGGACATTAGTTTCAACGCAGGTGTGGACAAAACTGAGGTGGGGTTGGATGATCAAATCACCTTAACCATCTCCGTATCCGGAAATGTGAAATCCATTCCTCAGCCTAAACTACCATCTTTAGAAGGCTTTACCGTTTACTCCGCAGGAAGATCTCAGAATTTCACCTATTCCGGTGGAAAGATTTCTTCATCCGTGACCTTCAATTACATTTTAGCTCCCAGAAAAGCCGGGAAATTTACCATCGGGCAGGCGGAGATAGTCTTGGATGGAAAAACTTACAGGACCAATCCGATAGAGGTTACTGTAACTAGTGGAGCAAAGCCAGAAGCGGCTCCCACTCCTTCATCTAAAGAATCGGTTCAAAGAACAGAGCTACAGGGAAAAGACCTTTTTATAGAAACGGTGGTGGATAAGAAAAAAGCTTATGTAAACGAGCAGGTCACCTTGACCTTAAGGTTTTATCAAGGGGTGAGGTTATTTAATAATCCCCAATATTCGCCCCCCTCCTTGACCGGTTTTTGGGCAGAAGACTTGCCTCCCCGAAAGCAATATTACAAAGTCATAAATGGTAGACAATATTTTGTCCAGGAGCTGAAGACTGCTCTTTTCCCCACTGCGGCTGGGAAACAGACAATTGGACCAGCCGAGCTTAAATGCACGGTAGAGGATTTGGACCAATTCTCCACGAGAGATCCATTTGGAATGCTAAATCGGGATCTAATGAGCCTTTTCCGACAGGGGAAGCCGCAGGTTTTAAGATCAAAACCGATCGAGATCGAAGTTCTGCCGCTTCCGGAGATGGGCAAACCACAGAATTTTAAAGGAACAGTGGGCGATTTCAAGCTAACGGTTGGCGTGGATAAAAGAGAGGTGGAGGTGGGTCAGCCCATCACTTTGAAGATGAAGATAAATGGAGCAGGAAACATAAAATCGGTGGAAGAACCAGCCATTCCCGAGTTAAAAGATTTTCGCATTTATAACTCCGGCAGCTCTGAAAATGTTTCCAAAGATAACTATCTGGTCGGGGGAGCCAAAACCTATGAAGAGGTCTTGATTCCCAAAGTTCAGGGCAAATACACTGTCCCTTCTTTGGAGTTTTCTTTTTTTGATTCCAAAAACAAAAGTTACCAAACTTTAAGATCAGAGCCAATCCTGGTCACTGCTCTTCCCGGAGCACAAGCCTATCCTACTGAGATAGCACAGCTTTCCAAACAGGAGATTGGAGTTACGGCCAAGGACATCCGTTATATCAAAATCTCCGCAAGCGAGTTGAAGAATCAAAGAGGCAATCTATATAAAAATCCACTATTCTTATTTTTTCAATTGATTCCTCTTTTGGCTTTTGCCATTTCATGGAGATACCAAAGGCAAAGGGAGAAACTAAACTCAGACATCGGATATGCACGCTTGAGGCGGGCACATAAATTAGCCAAAAAGAGATTAGGACAGGCCCAGAAGCTTTCTTCCCCGGAGAAGTCGAAAGAATTTTATGGTGAGGTAGCCAAAGCTCTGATTGGTTACGTGGGAGATAAGCTCAATCTTCCTGCCCACGGCTTAACCAAAGACAGAATCGAATTTGAGCTTTCCAATAGGGGAGTTGAAAAAGAAAAGATTGACCATCTTTTGAAGCTTTTGGATTCTTGTGACTATGCCCGATTTGCTCCTGGCTCATCCGAAGTGACGGAGATGAAAAGTTATTTGGAGTTAGTGGAAAAGGCGATTGTGGAATTAGAGAAATGAGAAAACGAATTGCAATTTTAGGGTCAATCATCATTTTATTTTTCCTGTCTCAAGCGCAAGCTGATATAGAGTCAGCCACAGCTCTTTTCCAGAAAGGGAATGAAAGCTACGAGGCGGGAAATTTCGATCAGGCTATAGAGGAATATCAAAAAATTGTTAATCTGGGAATAAAAAATTCCAAAGTATTCTACAATTTGGGCAATGCCTATTTTCGAAAAAATCAACTGGGAAAGGCAATTTTGAATTACCGGAAGGCGTTAGCTTTGGAACCCAGAGATGAGGATAGCATGGCTAATCTTGCCTTTGTCAAACTTTTCACCTTGGATAAAATTGAAGAACAAAAGGTCAATCCCTTATCCAATTTGGTGCATTGGTTTGTTAATCTCTTTAGTCTGGATGAGCTGACCATTTTTGTTTCCCTTTCTTATTGTCTCTCCTTCGTTTTTGGAATCCTGATTCTTTTCAGAAGAAAAAGAAGAGACTTGCTTTTGGGCTTGAGCATAATGCTTTTTATCTTCGTTGTTTCTTCCTCTTCTTTAGCTACTAAACTTCACTTTGATTCGGCAAAGAATGGCGTTCTTATTGCTCCTCAGGCGGAAGTGAGAAGCGGACCGGGAAGTGATTATACCCTACAATTCACCGGCCACGAGGGCTTGGAATTTCAGATAAATGAACAGGCGGAAGGTTGGTATCGTATCTCTCTGCCAAATGGAGTTAAAGGCTGGATCCCCAAAGACGCCGTGGAAATAATCTGAAGCAGTCACCATGAGAAATCCCCCTTTTTTAAGAGGGGACAAAGGGGAATTAAAAACACATTTGCTCCCCATGCAAGTTAACTTTTTTGTTCTCGGTTCAGTACCCTGAACCAAAATTTCTGGAATTAAGGCGTAAGCCTTTTAACTCCCAGTTTCAGTAATAACATTTGACAAAATTTCCTTTTATAATATTTTTGATCTTGCGTGAACACTGTTTTGTTCGAGCGGGGTGCCCTCACCCCGCTCTACCAAATGGTCAGGGGTGAAGGTTCATCCTGAAGAGATTCACCCTGAAGGACACCCTTGACCAACAAGGAGCAAAAATTTTTAACCAGAGGTGTAGAATTGGAAAAACCTAACCGCCCTAAAATAGAGATTTTAGAAAGAGAAAAAATAAAAAGGATCGTAGAAGAAGCAATCCAAGTCTTGGAAAAGGTGGGCATTTTTGTAGAAAATGAAAAGGGATTGGAACTTCTGGACGGTGCCAATGTTAGGGTTGATAAAAAACAAAAGAAGGCTTCTATAAAAGCTGATCTGGTGGAAAAATGCTTAAGAAGTGCTCCGTCACAGATAGAGGTTTTTGACAGAGAAGGAGAGCTTGCTCTAAATGTGCAAGGTGACAATATCCATTTTGATCCCGGATCTGCCGCCGTGCGAATTTATGATCTGGATTTAAATGAATCCAGACCTCCGGTGACCAAGGATCTGATTAACTTCGCTCGCTTGACAGATTCTTTGCCCTATCTGAAAGCACAAAGCACCGCGCTTATCCCTTCTGATGTTCCCAAAGAGATTGCCGACCGCTATCGGCTCTTTATCGCTCTTCAATATTCCACCAAGCCGATAGTCACCGGAACCTTTGCTAAAGACGGCTTCGAGGTGATGAAGGAAATGCTGATTGCGATCAGGG
>JALHUP010000085.1 GCA_022866585.1 Candidatus Zixiibacteriota bacterium
CGATGGCAGAGCATAAGTCTCATCCATGGAGTTGGTGTGCAAACTCTGGGTTCCTCCGAGCACACCGGCTAAGGCTTGAAAAGCGGTGCGGACTATGTTGTTCTCCGGCTGTTGGGCGGTCAGACTGCACCCTGCAGTTTGGGTATGAAATCTCAAAAGCCATGATTCCGGTTTTTTGGCTTTGTATTTTTCTTTCATGCGTCTTGCCCAGATCCTTCGGGCGGCTCGATATTTGGCCACCTCCTCGAAGAAGTCCAGATGGGAGTTGAAGAAAAACGAAAGACGAGGGGCAAAATCATCCACATCCAGTCCTGCCTTCATGCCTGCTTCCACGTAGGCGAACCCGTCAGCCAAAGTGAAGGCTAACTCCTGAACCGCCGTCGATCCAGCCTCTCGAATATGATAGCCGGATATTGAAATAGTATTCCATTTGGGCACGTGTTGGGTGCAAAAAGCCACTAAGTCGGTGATCAATCTCATGTGAGGCTCTGGCGGGAAAATCCATTCCTTCTGGGCAATGTATTCTTTCAGAATGTCATTTTGCACGGTTCCGGTCAGCTTCTCTGAAGGAACTCCTTGCTTTTCACCTACGGCGATATACATGGCTAAAAGAATGGAGGCGGGTGCGTTGATAGTCATGGAGGTGGAGATTTTGTCTAAAGCTATGCCATCAAAGAGTATCTCCATATCCTCAAGCGAATCGACCGCCACTCCACAAATTCCCACCTCTCCCAATGACCGGGGATGATCAGAATCCCACCCCATCAAGGTGGGGAGATCAAACGCCACCGAAAGTCCGGTTTGTCCTCGATTAAGAAGAAAATGGTATCTTTGATTGGTCTGCTTTGGACTTCCCATCCCGGAAAACTGCCGCATGGTCCAGAGCCGTCCTCGATACATATCTCTCCTGATTCCCCTGGTGTAAGGATACTCGCCGGGAAAACCTAAATCCCGATTATAATCGAAATCCTGGACGTCCAATGGGGTGTAAAGCTCCTTCACCGGCTCACCAGACACGCTGATAAACTTTCTATCCGATGGACACTTGCTTTTTTCTTTATCCTTTTCCCATTTCTCCTTTTGATCGGCAATCTTTTTTAATGTAGTTTGGCTTAACATAAAATCACCTCTTTGTTTTTTTCAATTTTATGAGACGGGCGTAGGGACAATGCATGAATTGTCCCTACACGTTTTAGGGAAATTTAAACAGACTTAGTTAAAAAGTCAAATCTTAACCTCTCCCCCTTGTATTCCCCCTCTCCATAACATGGGGAGAAGGATAGGGAGAGAGGTATCACTCCTGCTAGGTCAGGGGTCTGTCGGGCGAATATGGTAGAGACTCCAGTCAAACCTTTTACTGTATAGTTATTACAGTTATACAGAAGATTTTACACTATTGGAACTTGATTCGTTCAATGGCCATGGCACCAAGACGAGCAATGGTCTCCATTATCACCTGATTCTCTGGAGTCAATATTTGTTTGTCT
This sequence comes from Candidatus Zixiibacteriota bacterium, assembly GCA_022866585.1. Lineage (GTDB taxonomy): Bacteria > Zixibacteria > MSB-5A5 > MSB-5A5 > SM1-73 > SM1-73. Next base: position 1,488 of record JALHUP010000085.1, read on the forward strand.
TTCCCAAAAAGGAAAGCCATTACTCCTACAACCTGTTCGGTTGTCCTCATAGGTAGATAAAAAGCTTTAGCCTCGGGCAAGGTTCCGGTTCCACGCCCGGCTGATTGCTTATTAAGTAAAACCCAGGAAACCACCCCCAGCACGTTAGGATTTATGTCAAAGTCTACGGTTTTTGCTTTAACAATTGGCTCACCATCGATAGGTAGGAAGATTGCCATCTGGCAAGGGAAAATTTGAGTGATATGTTGGACAAGTATAGAGAGGACCTGCTCCACAGTATGAGCTGTTACAAGATCCCGGCTTAATGCATAAAGTGTGGTACTCCTCGATTCACTCTCCCTGAGCATCTCGACTTTACTGCGCAGCTTTAATGCTAGATTGCTTATCACCAGAACCACAACGACATAGACCACAAACCAGAGGAAATATTCCAGATCAGAAATGGTAAGAGTGAAGTAGGGGGGGACGAATAAGTAATCGAAAATAAGAATAGCTGTTAACGCCGCAAAAATAGATGGCCCTCTCCCCAGGTAAAGAGCACTTAAAATCAGAGGCAAAAAAAGCAAAAACAGCAAATTAATTTGGCTAAGAGTACCACGAAGGAGAAAGGCAATCAAAGACATAATACAAACTGCCAGAAAACTTATAGCATAATTAGCCGGTCGGGAATGAAGGACACGCTTTCGGGGTAGAGGCTTGGGCTCGGCTTTGGCATCCAACAAGTAAATATCGATGTTAGGCGTTTTCATCAATAATTTTCGAGGAATCGAAGGGAATATGCCAAAGCGCCGAGGTTTCCCTATTACGATTTTGGTTACATTATGATCCTGTGCATAATCGGCGATCTCCTGGGTTACATCAGATCCTTTTATCCAGACCACCTGCGCTCCTAATTTCCTTGCCAGCTCCAGCGCGTTATTTAACCAATCCTTTTCCTTTTCTGAAAGCCTCTTATCTCTTTCTGTTTCCACATGATAGGCAATGCATTCCGCATCGATTTGACTTGCCAGCCTAAAAGCTGCACGAACAAGTTTTTCTGCATAAGGGCTGGCAAATATTCCTACCAGCACCCGTTCCTTTACGGGCCAGGGTCCGGCTATGGCATGGGCCTGCATGTAATGGCGCATTTTCTCGTCCACACTGCCCGCTACCACCCTTAGAGCCAGTTGCCGGAGCGCAAGCAAATTTGCTGGACGGAAAAACTCATCCACTGCAACTCCGGCTATGTCCTTCACGTAAACCTTTCCTTCATCCAGCCTTTTGAGCAGTTCCTCTGGCGGCAGATCGATCAGTTTGACTTCATCCGCTACTTCAATAATCGTATCTGGAACCGTTTCATGCACACGTATGTTGGTGATCCGAAAAATTATATCGTTAAGGCTCTCTATATGCTGGACATTCAGTGTGGTATAGACGTCGATATCGGCATTGACTATTTCTTGTATGTCCTGATATCGCTTGGCATGGCGCAAACCGGGAGCATTAGTATGAGCAAGCTCATCCACCAAAACCAGTTTGGGCTTACGCGCCAAAACCTTTTTTAAATCGACTTCCTTAAGTTGGAGCCCCATGTATTCAACAACCAGTGGCGGAATTATTTCGAGCCCTTCCAATAGGACATCGGTCTCAGGCCTACCGTGGGTTTCCACGTAGCCCGCCACGATGTCCATCCCCTCCAGTTTTCGCAGTCTGGCATCACTAAGCATGGCATAAGTTTTTCCGACACCTGGTGCCGATCCGAAGTAGATCGTCAACCTGCCTCGTCTTTCTTGCGACTCTTCTTTCTGTGCCAACTCAAGCAGCGCTTCAGGAGACGGTCTTTTTAACTCTTCATCAGCCATAATTTCCTATAGATTATCTAATGCCAGATTTAACTTTAATACGTTAACCCTCTTTGCGCCCAAAAAACCGAACTGACGATCTTCAAGGTAATTCTGCACCAGGTTGCGAACTTTTTCTTCGGAAACATGCCGTTCTTTGGCTATACGTGGTATCTGTATGATCGCCGCTTCTATACTTATATGCGGATCGAGCCCACTCCCAGAAGCCATTACCAGATCAGCCGGAAGCAGTCTCTTGATGCCTGTGGATTGAAAGTTGGTGGCGCATTCTTTTATTCGGTTAACCAGATCCTTGTTCGTGGGACCCAAATTCGAACCACCTGAAGCTAACGGATTGTAAGAGAAGTCGGCCGTTGCAGAAGGACGCGACCAGAAATATCTGGGATCGGAAAAAGATTGCCCGATCAAAGACGAGCCTATGCACGTTTCGTCAGCCTTATAGATCAGACTTCCGGCTGCCTGACGAGGAAAAATAACACGTGCAAGACCTGTCACTACCATAGGGTAAAGAACGCCGGTCAACAATGATAAAACTACAAAAAGTAAAACTGCCTTTTTTATCTCTTTCATGTGATTTTTCTCTATCAAATCAAAACATTTATCAAAAGGTCCAACAACTTGATCCCGACAAAAGGAGCCAAAATCCCACCCAGTCCGTAAACAAACAGGTTATGGATCAGTAGTTTTTCAGCAGGCATAGGGCGATACCGTGTTCCTTTCAAGGCCAGGGGCACAAGCAGAGGAATGATTATCGCATTGAAGATAACCGCCGAAAGGATAGCACTATAGGGATTGGAAAGGTGCATTATATTGAGAACCAAAAGCTGCGGGTATATGGTACAAAGTGCAGCAGGAATAATTGCAAAGTATTTTGCCACATCGTTGGCGATGCTGAAGGTGGTGAGGTTTCCACGGGTCATGAGAATCTGTTTGCCGATCTCGACAATATCCAGCAGTTTGGTTGGATTGCTGTCCAGATCAATGATGTTGGCGGCTTCTCTAGCTGGTTGCGTGCCGGTATTCATTGCCACAGCCACATCAGCTTGGGCCAGAGCAGGCGCATCGTTGGTTCCATCGCCGGTCATAGCTACCATATAACCCTGTTGCTGATACTCCCGGATGAGTTTTAGTTTGTCTTCAGGCTTTGCCTGTGCCAAAAAGTCGTCAACCTTAGCTTCGGCGGCAATGGCAGCAGCGGTAAGGGGATTGTCTCCGGTGATCATAACAGTTTTAATGCCGATACTGCGCAACTCAGCGAAACGTTCTTTTATACCGCCCTTCACCACATCTTTAAGGTGGACGATGCCCAGGACGAACTGACCGTCAGCCACAGCCAGCGGTGTGCCCCCCGACCGCGAGATCGCATCAACTGATTCGTTAAGTTGCGCTGGGAAACTGCCACCATTGGCTTCGACATAAGAACGTATTGCGTCTACGGCACCTTTTCGAACGGAAAGGGAGACTGAACCGTCAGGATCAAGGACATCTATACCGCTCATCCTGGTTAGAACTGAGAAAGGCATAAATCTAGCTTGGCTATCGGTGAGAGACTGAGCGCGTAGCCCGAATTTTTCTTTAGCCAGCACCACAATAGAGCGTCCTTCCGGAGTTTCGTCAGCAAGTGAGGCAAGCTGGGCGGCCTCCGCTAAATGGTCGGTAGTGAACATGGGAGCCGGGATAAACTCCGTTGCCATCCGGTTGCCAAACGTGATAGTCCCCGTTTTGTCCAAGAGCAACACGTTGACATCGCCTGCCGCCTCAATCGCCCTTCCCGAAAGGGCTATGACATTTTTCTGGAATAGGCGGTCCATGCCTGCGATACCTATAGCGGGCAGGAGGGCAGCAATGGTTGTCGGAGCCAAACAGACAAATAAGGCGACTAACACGGTGAGCGTTACCGGATGTCCCTGCCCTACTGCTTTTGCACTATAAAGAGAAAGAGGTTTTAGATTGAGTACCACCAGGAAGAAGACTATGGTTAAGGCGATCAAGAGCACCTCCAAGGCGATCTCATTCGGGGTCTTGCGACGCTTTGCCCCTTCCACCAAGCTGATCATTCGATCCAGAAAGGTCTCCCCAGGATTAGCCGTAATACGTACCACGATACGGTTCGCGATAACCTTGGTTCCGCCTGTTACAGCACTGCGGTCTCCTCCGGATTCCCTGACTACCGGAGCAGATTCGCCTGTAACTGCGGCTTCGTTTACTAAAGCTGCCCCTGTAATTACTTCGCCATCGCTGGCGATCAGATCATTTGCTTCGACTAATATGATGTCCCCCTTGCGGAGCTTGGTGGAGGGAACAAGCTCATACTCTCCACCCGGTTCAGGTTTTTTCAACTTTTTGGCTATGATTTCCTTTTGAGTCTTCTTCATGGAGTCCGCCCGTGCCCTGCCCCGTCCCTCGGCTAAGGATTCCGCAAAGGTAGCGAAGATGACCGTCAGCCAGAGCCAGGTGGAAACCGTTCCAGTAAACCAAGCCGGCTCTCCTTTTCCTACAATCATATTAATAAAGAAATTTATCGTCGTGATGACACTCATTATTTCAACCGATAACATGACCGGATTACGCCAAAGGGAACGGGGATCGAGCTTTTTAAAAGAGTCCATCAGAGCAGTTCTCAGCAGTTTCGGATCATATATCCCCTTGCTTTTTTCTTTGGATGTGGCCATGTCTAAATACCCCCCTGCATAATCAGATGTTCAACAAAAGGTCCTAAGGCAAGTGCCGGGAAGAAGGTCAAAGCCCCTACAATTAGGACAACGACCACAAGCCAGATTATAAAGGGAATTTGATCTGTGGGGAGAGTGCCCACGCTGGGAGGAACGTATTTTTTCTTAACCAGAGAACCAGACATAGCCAGTATTGCCAAAGCTGGAATAAACCGTCCTATTAACATAGCCAGGGCGGTCATCAAATTATAGAACACGGTATTTGCATTCAATCCTCCAAAAGCGCTTCCGTTATTGTTAGCCGTGGAGGCAAAAGCATAGAGCACTTCGCTTAAACCATGAGGGCCGGGGTTGGCTATGGAACTCACCCCTGTCGGAGTAATCAGCGCTATGGCAACAAACAAGAGGACAACAACCCCGGCAGTAAGAACAGTAATAACCGACATCCACATTTCGGTGACTTCGATCTTTTTCCCCAAGTATTCCGGAGTCCTTCCGATCATGAGGCCGGCTACAAACACTGCGATCACGACAAAGGCGAGCATGGTGTAGAGGCCTGATCCCACCCCGCCAAAGACAACTTCACCTAAAAGCATGAGCACCAGGGGGATCATTCCTCCCAGAGGGGTGAGTGAGTCGTGCATGGCGTTCACCGCTCCGCACGAGGTTGCGGTAGTCGAAGTAGAAAATAAAACAGTACCTCCAAGTCCAAAACGCACTTCTTTTCCTTCCATATTATAGCCGTGAACGCCTATTTTCTGCACCAGGGGATTGCCATTGTATTCTGCCCAGTATTGCACTCCAATGGCTAAGACCAGAAGGAACAACATGACCGCATAAAGAGCCCACCCTTGCCGGGAACTGCCCACCATGCGGCCAAGGGCATAAGTTAAGCCAGCCGGAATCGAAAGGATTAAAAGGATTTCGAGGAAATTGGAAAATGGGGTGGGATTCTCGTAGGGGTGTGCTGAGTTGGCATTGAAAAAACCTCCGCCGTTGGTTCCGAGTTCCTTGATCGCCTCTTGAGATGCAACCGGACCCATCGGCAGTCTCTGCTCTTTCACCGGTATCTTCACAGTTATCTGGTTCCCATTTATATCTTTGATTGGATTATTATCGGCATCAAGTTTTGGTTTCTCATAGCTGGTGGATTGTAAGAGCGATACATTTTTATACCCGCTGAAGTTTTGAATCACCCCCTGCGAAACCAATACCACTGCTGCAACCACCGCAATGGGAAACAGGATATAGAGAACGGTACGGGTTAAATCCAGCCAAAAATTGCCGATGGTTTCCGATGTTCTGCGGGCAAGCCCGCGGATGAAGGCAATGACGATAGCCATTCCCGTAGCGGCAGAGAGAAAATTCTGCACGGCTAAACCCAATACCTGCGAAAGATAAGTGGCTGAGGACTCTCCGCTGTAAGCCTGCCAGTTGGTGTTGGTGGTGAAACTTACTGCGGTATTGAGAGCCAGATGCCAGGAGAATCCTGAGAACTTCTGAGGGTTGAGCGGAAAATGTCCCTGCAAAAGAAGCAGAGCGAAGAGCACGATCATTCCTAAGCAGTTAAAGATAAGCATTGCCACAGCATACTGCTTCCAGTTCATTTCAGCATTTTTGTCAATGCCGGTAACACGGTAAATCCCGTTCTCCAAAGGGGCAAAAACTGGGCTTAACATGGTGCGTTCCCCTTGGTAGACTCTTGCCATATAGCGACCTAAAAATTTAGCCACAAGGGTAAGCAATGAGAAAAATACAAGGATTTGTAAAATGTCTAGAAATAACTCAGTGTTTTGCATATTTACCTACTGAGCAATGACAAACATCTGCACAACCTTTTTGGTCGAAAGCTCATTAAAGGTAAAAAAACCTAGCTAAATTCGTTTGAAAGCTATGACTCGGGACTCCATTGTCAAGGAAAATCTGTAGCAAGTGTTAATGGGAAATTTAGGGTAAGTTATTTTTATATTATGTCGTTTTACTCTGAATTGGTCAGCCTGATCTGTTTTAATACCCTTTCTACCGCGGAATAAGGATCATCTTCCCCCCGAAAGACCCTCTCTGTAACTTCGTCCACATTGAATGAGTTCGAAATTTTTTCATCTACTAATTCTTTTACCTTGAGCTCGATTATTTTTTTCAGATCAATTTTTATTTGATTCTTTCTGTGTTGTTCTAAAATTCCGTTGTCTGTGAGAAATTTTTTATGTTCAAAAATTTTGGCTAACAAAAGATCAATCCCCTTATTATTTATAGCCTCGGTGGAGACGATGGGGTATTCCCAGTCCCCTTTTTTTCGACGAATATCCAAAATCATATCCAGTTCAGAGATCATTCTTTTCGCCCCCTCCCGGTCAGATTTATTGACCACAAAGATATCCGCAATCTCCATCAGTCCCGCTTTCATGGCTTGGATGGAGTCGCCTGACTCCGGGACGAAAACCACGATTGTGGTATCGCAAGCGTTGACCACATCTAACTCCACTTGTCCCACTCCGACGGTTTCGATAAGTATAAAATCCTTGCCAAAAGCATCCATAACGACTGAGACCTCCTTGGTGGTGGTGGCTAACCCGCCGTATGAGCCACGGGTCGCCATACTGCGAATAAAAACTTCCTCTTGGTTGGTCAAATCCTGCATTCTGATTCGATCCCCCAAAAGCGCTCCGCCGGTAAAGGGACTGGTGGGATCGACCGCAATTATTCCTACTTTCTTCCTCTTTTCTTTAACCAAAAGTGAGGTGAGCCGGTCCACGATGGTGCTTTTCCCGGCTCCCGGAGGTCCAGTTAATCCTACCCGATAAGCTTTACCAGACTTAGGATAAATCTGAGCAAGAAGTTTTCTATAGTCGGTGGATTGATTCTCCACATAGGAAATCAGCTTTGACAATGCTATCTTGTTACCCTGATAAAATCTTTCTAAGATGTTCATATCATTTATAGGTTCACCTGAAGGTGAATACTCCAAATACCCCTTTAGGAGGAGTCCGTCGGGACGAAGTCAGGATGAATCCTTCGGACTATCAAATCAATAGCCGGAGATTTTTAAGTCTTTAATTCTCAGTTGAATTTTATAAGTGTCATTCCAATAATTAGTCTCCACCACGTAAGCCAAATCAAGCTTTACCCCCTTCATGGAAAGGGGTTTTGCCATATCTCCAAAGCCAAAACCAATACAGTCGAAGACCGTGTTTCCCTTTCTCACTCGAAGCCGCAGATGATTGTTTCCCACCACATACGGTCCCCCCCAAACACTTAGATCTCGGGTCACAAAGATCGGTCTGGTATTTTGAGGACCGAATGGAGCAAAAAGCTCCAAAAGCTTTATTAAGTTATTGTCAATTTGAGCAAGTTCCAGCTCAGAGTCTATAAACAACCTGGGGAGCAAATCATCCTCTCCTAATCTTTGGCCTGAAACCATTTTGAATTTTTCCCGAAAGGGATCAATATCTTTTGGCAAAATAGAAAGTCCGGCGGCATATTTGTGTCCGCCATATCTGATCAGATACTGGTCGCATTCTCTCAAAGCTTCATACAGATGAAATCCGGGGATGCTTCTGGCAGAACCTTTTCCTTCATTCTCGTCGATAGCGATCATGATGGTGGGACGATGGAATCTCTCTACTAAGCGGGAAGCGACGATCCCAATTACCCCCGGATGCCAACCGCAAGAGGCTAAGACGATGGCTTTGTCTTGTTTCAGATCGACGTTTTGTTCGATCAGCTCCAAAGCCTCCTTCAGGGTAGTCTCATCTATATTTTTTCTTCGCTGATTCTCCTGATCCAAAAGCTTGGCTAACTCGAAGGCTTTGGCTTCGTCCTTGGTGGTGAAAAGTCTTATGGCTAGCTCGGCATCTCCCAGCCGGCCTACCGCATTTATTCGGGGAGCTAAGATAAAGACCACCTGTCCGGTTCCTATTTCCCGACCTAAAATCCCGGAGACAAATATCAAAGATTTCAGACCGGGTTTGGTGGTTTTGGCTATCTGGTTCATCCCAAATTTGGTTAAGATTCGGTTTTCTCCCACTAGGGGGACAATATCAGCGGCAGTCCCCAAAGCCACCAAGTCCAGATGATCCTCCAGCTCCGTTTTATCTTGTCCCAATCTTTGGTAGATGGCTTGGGCAAATTTGAAAGCTACCCCTACTCCGGAGAGTTCTCCCCCCGGATATTCACTTGCTTGGAGTGAGTCCCTCGGGATGAATCCTCGGGATGAATCCGGCCGATCCACCTTCTGTTTGGTATTTATAATGGCGACCGCGTCAGGCAGAATTTCCTGAGGCTCATGGTGATCAGTTATAATGGTGTCGATCCCCCTCTCTTTGGCAAATTTGACTTCATTAACTGCGGTGATCCCACAATCCACTGAGACGATAACTGTTACCCCTCTTTTTTCTGCCTCTATGATCCCCTCTTCAGACAAGCCATAGCCTTCGATTAACCGATTGGGCAAGTAGTAAGAAACCTCCGCACCCAACTTGTTTAAGACTAAAAACATCAAGGCGGCGGCGGTTATTCCGTCAACATCATAATCCCCAAAGACCATGATTTTTTCTTTTTCCCTCAAAGCCCGAATTATTCGGTCTACTCCTTTACCCATATCTTTTAAAAGATATGGATCGCATAAATCTTCTAAGCTGGGAGTTAAAAATTTTTCAGCCTTTTCTTTTGTATCCAGTCCCCGACTGGCTAATATCTTAGCTATAACAGAAGGCAAAGAGAGGAGAGAAGCGATACTTTCTATCTCTTGTTGATCGGGTTCAGGAATAAATTCCCATTTTAACTGCATTTGCAAAACCTTCATACGAATTTCTTGCTCTTAGAAGGTATAAGCACGAATTTATATCTTTAGATCAGACATGTCCGAAAGACTACGGAGCTATCCGATACTTTTTTAAAAAAATTGCCAAAGCAGAAAATAAGCCGAGTTCTGTTCCCCGCCAAAGGCGGGGTGATGATCATCAATCTGGGATGCCGATTGCTCGGCACCTCAAGCGACCTACCCGGAAGTTATCCTTCACCTTCGGTTCAGGACAAGTCCCTCTCCTAAAGGCTCGGGAGTGAAGCGGGCAGCTTCTCCCTCGGGATGAATCCCTCGGGATTAATCCTTCCTTATTCGGTCTTGCTCTCAAGTGGGGTTTGCCCAGCCCGATGTTACCACCGGACCGGGTGGTCTCTTACACCACCTTTTCACCCTTGCCCTTCGGCTACGCTTCAGGGCGGTATTTTTTCTGTGGCACTTTCCGTCCCTTGCGGGCCCTCGTGTTACGAGGCACTCTGCCCTGGAGAGCTCGGACTTTCCTTCCCCCGCCAAA
>JALHUP010000086.1 GCA_022866585.1 Candidatus Zixiibacteriota bacterium
CTTAGACCGTCTCCTTTTATGGGGGCCATGTCGATCTTGTGTCCCAGAGTATACATTTTAAGAAGTGGAGTCATCTCCGCATAGTCGGCAAAATCGTATTTGTATTCACCCTGAAGATTGGGAGCCGCTTTACTCTGCGCCGCAATGAACTTGATCTTTTTACCCTGTTTTAGAACATCGTGCATGAAGGGTAAAGCGAAGCCACCGAAATTGCTGCCCCCTCCCAGACAGGAGATGACCATATCCGGGTAGTCGTCAAATTTCTCAAACTGCTTTTTGGTCTCAAGACCTATGATGGTTTGGTGCATCAATACATGATTCAAAACGGAACCCAGACAATAGATGGCTTGGGGATCTTTTTGGGCATCTTCCATCCCCTCGGAGATCGCTATTCCTAAAGATCCGGGGTGGTTCGGATTCTTACCGTAAAGTGTTTTTCCAAACTCGGTCTTAGGGCTGGGGGAAGCGTATACCTCTGCCCCATAAAGCTCCATTAAATTTCTTCTGTCCTTCTTCCAGTCATGAACTGCCCTCACCCAATATACCGTGCACCCAACGCCTGTCAGGGAAGCGGCATAAGCTAAAGCCGTCCCCCATTGCCCGGCCCCAGTCTCAGTGGCCAATCTCTTGTATCCTTCTTTTTTAGCATAAAATGCCTGCGCCAGGGCGGTATTTACTTTATGGCTTCCAGTGGGGCTGTAGAATTCTGATTTATAATAAAGTCGCGCCGGCGTGTCCAGTCTTTTTTCCAGATTAATTGCCCGAAACAGCGGTCTGGGTCTGCCAGCTTGATGATACATCTGTTGCAGTTCCTCTGGAATATCGATCCATCTTTCGTTTGAGAATTCCTGCTTTAAGCATTCGCCTAACAGTATCTGGGGAAGGTTTTTTATTCTCGATTCCCCACTCTCCGGGTCCTGCGGGGGAGGAAGCGGTTCCGGAAGATCCGGGAGTATATTATACCATTGGTTCGGCATCTCCTTTATGTCCAAGTTCACTTGTCTTTGTTTGGTGGGCATTTTTTATCTCCTTAACAGGTTAATTTTAATTTCCTTGATTCCTAACCGAATCAAAAATTCAAAACAAAAAAAGGCAGGAGAAAAAGATTCTTTGACTTCGAAAAAAATTATCAATTCGTCCTCATGTTATCTTTGCATTTTGCACTTTGAATTTTGAATTTTAAACCTTTCACCTTACACCTTTCACCTTAAACCTTAAACCTTCCCACCCAGGCTCTCAAAGTTTATAAAGTCTGCATAGTGGATGATCATCGCCTCGATGGAGCGGTATCCTCCATCCCCCTCTTTGGCATGGGTAGCAATCATATGAACAACTTCATCGGGCAATCCATGTTTGTATGCCAAAGCCGATCCGGAAAAGGGATGTCTTAAGAGTTTTCCGGTTTTGCTTTTGGTGATCTTTCCTTCCCCCGAAGCATATTCCAAGAGTTTTCCCACATCATGCAGGAGTCCCCCAGCCAGCAGGAGATCAAAATCGATCTTGACTTTTTCTTTATAAAACTTCAAAATAACTTTGGCCATCTCCAAAGCGGTTTGAGTAACAGCTCTGGTGTGCTCGATCAGATTTACCCCACAATCCGGAATCAACAAGGTGAAGGGAATCTTCTTCAAGTCTTCGATCTTCCAGCCACCCTGCTTTATTGCCTCCTCCCAGACAGAGATCACCTTCTTCTTCAAATCCTCATCTTTAATATCATTTATCTCTGGAAGTAGATCTATGATTTCATTTTTCATGGTTATCCTTTTTCGCAATGTGGAATATTATAGATTTTTGAAAAAATTGCAACAAAAATTTTGGGGGAGAGTCAGATGTAGCGTCCGAGCTTGTCTCGGACGAAAAAGTTTTTTTGAGGTGTCAGAACCCTGTTCTGACGCTTTATTCTGTCAGATCAGGGATCTGACAGCTCATTTGAATTACAAGTGACAAAGAGATTATCTTGCTTTTTTAAGGCGAAAATCTGATTTGATGAATCCCACTTTGACTTTGTTGTGATTATAAATGGGTGGAGAGACGAACTGTCCTAATTTTTTGAAATGGCTTTTCTTTAAAATTCCTAATTGCCTATAAACCTCAATAGATGCAGGAGCTATGGCTCTTTGTGAACCATCCATTATCTTGACCGCCAATCCCCATCCATTATCTAATATTGCTCCGCAGTGCAAAGCCTCTGCTCCAGCTTTGCAGATGATCTTTCCTCTGCTTGTGGTGGCTAAAGCGTAATCCAACCTTCCTTTGCCTGAAATCATCTCCGGATATTTCCACATGGAGTCCGCCACCACTTGCAAAGCCTGCGAGGCAATCTCATCCTTTGATCTAAATGTGACCAACTTCGAAAATCCAATCGCCATATTCTTAAGTGGCAAGGCAAAAGTGGGAGCCCCACATCCTTCTATGCCAATTTTGATTTTCTTCTGAGGATATTCGCAAAGCTCAGAAATCTTTTTTAAAATCAGCTTCTGCAGAGGATGATTGGGCCTTAGATAATTTTTGAGATTCCAGTTTTTATAAACGCACATTGCCAGCATGCCGGCGTGTTTCGCAGAGCAGTTATGTTGAAGAGGGGAAAATTTCTTCTTGGGTGGCGTTATGCCTAAAGCAGTGTAATAATGTGGAACATGAGTGCCACACTTTAGAAAACTTTTATTTAAGCCGATTTTCTTCAAAATGCTTTGCACCGCTTTAACGTGTTTTTTCTCACCGTTATGGGACCCGGAGATGATGGCAATCTCCTGTTGGGTGAAACCAAATGCCTCTGCCACTCCCGATTCCACTACTGGAATAGCTTGAAATGGCTTGGCAGATGACCTTAAGAAGGTCACGAAATTCGGATCGCCCAACCAGTGGATCAGCTTACCCGAAGAATCCACCACCGCCACCGATCCAAAGTGGATGCTCTCCACAGTGTCACCTCTATAGACTTTAGCTAAAACTTCACTTATCATGCTTTTAATTTAATACAAAGGCGAAGAAATTCAAAGCGAAAAATTGAAAGTTGTAGTGGCAAAGCTTGCTTTACACTAAATACCAAGTCGAGCAAGCCCTGAACCGCTACTGGTTCAGGGCAAGCTCGACCACTACACATAGGATTTGCAAGCCAAGTCGAAGATGGTTGAGGTAGTTGTAAGGAGTTCTGAAGACATGCTTTACCCACGAACTCAAAACAGGAATTTACCGACGAATTACAGCGTCGCCCATCTGCATATATGATGAAAAAATGCTTGACAAAATGGCATATTACAATAATATACAGAAGGATATTATAGCAATATACAAATATTCAAACTTTCGGTGCGAAGCATTTAGACAATCCCCGTTTTGGCGGGATTTCGGGAATAGAAGGAGGTGTAAGTATGAGGAGCAAAGTTGTTATCCTGTGCGTAACCGGCGTTCTTTTGTTGCTCGGTCTCAATGGATCGGCCAATAGCAATCCCCCCGATCTTGTCGGAAAAATTGATAGTGACACAGTTGACATAGCCATCGAAGACTATACTGCCTATCCTGGCACGGAAAAATGGATCACTGTCTGGATGAAAAATCCGGTCCCGGTGGCAGCCTACCAGCTTTTCTTCCAACTACTAGCTTCATTAGATGCAGCCAGGTTCTCCTGCGACAGCACTGGATATTGCTTCATCGATACCGCAGGCTGCTCGGCAAGTGCCTTGTCACGCACCATGAGTTGCGTGTGTATGGGAAATGGTTCGGCAGTCAACATCGTGGGGTTCGGGAATATAGGAGAGTTCATCCCACCCAGTCCTGACTATCTCTGTCTTTTTAAAATCCGCATGGACATTTGCTGCATTCCGGATGCAGATACTCTTCGCGAAACCCTCATCTCCCTTTGGCCAGGGGGCAGCTCACTGTCCGACACTCTCGGCTACGATATCCCCTTGCGTGACCATATGGGTGGATTGTTAGTGTGGTGGAGCGTGCCGGGGGATGCCAACGGTGATAGTTCGGTTAACGCAGTTGACGTTGTCTTTTTGATCAACTACCTATTTATAGGAGGACCAGAACCTTGTGTATGTGAAGCTGTGGACTGCAACAATGATGGCGTTATCAATGCCGTTGACGTCGTCTACCTAATCAACTATCTGTTCATTCATGGTCCTGCACCGCTTCGGGGAAGTGTCTCTTGCTGGCATGAGGATTGTTGGCCTTAGTAGAATAAAGCAAAAACCCTTGTTCGTCATGGACATCTTCTCCGTAACGAAGCCCATCGGTAACGGATGAGGCGTCCGTTGCCAAGAAGAGAGAGTGTGACCTCACCCTAACCCTCCCTAAAAGGAGAGGAAACATCCTTCCCTCCCTTTAAGGTGGACCTTCAAGAAACCGTAGGCGTTTTTCATTCGTACCTTAACGCCTCGATTGGGTCCAAAAAGGAGGCTTTGCGGGCAGGATAAAATCCAAAGAATACTCCCACAACAAATGAGAAGAGGAAGGCTAAGACGACTGCCTGGAGAGAAATCAAGGTGGGCCATTTGAGAAATACCGATATCAAACTGGAGCTTAAGAAACCCAAGGTGATTCCAACAATCCCTCCCACTGTGCTTAAAGTTGAGGCTTCTATCAAGAATTGAATCAAAATGTGTTTAGGCTTTGCCCCCACCGCCATTCTTATCCCAATCTCTCTGGTCCGCTCTGTTACGGAAACCAGCATAATATTCATTATTCCAATTCCACCCACCAGCAAGGAAACAGAAGCAATGGCACCCAAAAGTATGGTCATAATTTTGGAGGTAGATTGAGCCGCGGTGGCAATGTCGGTCTGGCTTCTCACCGTGAAATCATCGTCCTGATCCGACATTATCTTGTGCCTTTCTCTTAGAAGCTGCGTGATCTGGTCAATGGCAGTGTCGATCTGAGTGCGGTCTACGGCTGAAGCTATGATGGACTGGATGTGGGTTATGCCAGCAAGCTTTTTCTGGATGGTGGTGTAGGGCGCGATAATGATATCATCCTGGTCTCGTCCCATGGGATTCTGCCCCTTGGTAGACAAGACGCCCAGGACCGTGAAGGGCAGTTTCTTTATTCTTATGATCTGTCCAGTGGGATCTTGCCCAGGGGAAAGCTGGTCCGCCACCGTTTTGCCCAGAACACAAACCTTGGTGGCTCCCCTCACATCAGTCTCAGTGAAGAAAGTACCAGAACTGAGAGGCCACTTTCGGATTTCCAAAAAGTCGGTATTGTATCCCTCGATGTGGGTGGGCCAGTTTTGGTCGCCTGCCACCAC
>JALHUP010000087.1 GCA_022866585.1 Candidatus Zixiibacteriota bacterium
TTACAAAAGAAGAGAGAAGAATTGTTGAGGAAAATCTATAATGAGCCATAAAAATAAAATCAAATGGATAACCGCGCTTAACAAAATGAGAGCCGCCAAGCTGAACTCTGCGTCCCGATTTATCGGGACTTGCCCTTCGGGTCATATAACAGCGGATAAAAGGCTTCGCTACGCTTCGCCCAAATCCCGCCTTGGCGGGACTTCTTTTATCCGCAAGACGATAGAAGAGGAGGAGATATCGTTATGCCTTTGAATCCGGAAGAGGTAAGCTCAATTCTACAGAAAGAGATAGAAAAATACGAGACCAAACTAAAGACCGAGAGTGTGGGAACCGTTCTTCAGGTGGGAGATGGAATAGCTCGCATCTGGGGATTGGATGACGCCATGATGAGCGAGCTGATAAAATTCCCTAACGATGTGACCGGGATGATCCTCAATTTGGAAGAGGATAACGTTGGCGCCGCCATTATGGGACCCTATGAGGACATCAAAGAAGGGGATACGGTGAGAAGAACCGGAAGGATAGCCTCGGTCCCTGCGGGAGAGGTGATGGTGGGAAGGGTGGTAAATGCCTTGGGTCAGCCTTTGGATGGGAAAGGTCCTATCGCCGCAAAGAAATTTCGACCAATCGAAGGAAAAGCCCCCAATGTTGTCCAGAGAAGACCGGTGAGCGAGCCGGTTCAGACCGGACTCAAAGCCATCGATTCCATGATCCCCATAGGCAGAGGACAGAGGGAGCTGATCATCGGTGATCGTCAGACCGGCAAAACCGCCTTGGTGGTGGACACCATACTCAATCAAAAAAACTCCGACATCTTTTGTATATATGTAGCCATCGGACAGAAAGCCTCCACGGTGGCGCAGGTGGTAAAGACCTTTGAGGATCACGGGGCTATGGAATACACGACCGTGGTGGTGGCTACGGCTGCGGAACCTGCACCCCTTCAATATATCGCCCCTTATGCGGGATGTGCCATAGGTGAAGAGTTTTTGTATACGGGAAGACATGTGGTGGTGTTCTATGATGATCTCTCCAAGCATGCGCAAGCCTATAGACAGATGTCTTTGCTTTTGAGAAGACCCCCGGGAAGGGAGGCTTACCCCGGTGATATCTTTTATCTTCATGCAAGATTATTGGAAAGAGCTGCCAAATTATGCGACGAGTTGGGTGGTGGATCGCTTACGGGTATACCCATCATTGAGATTCAGGCAGGTGACGTGACCGCTTATATTCCTACAAATGTAATCTCCATAACCGATGGCCAGATTTACTTAGAAACCGATCTTTTCTATGCGGGAGTAAGGCCGGCTATTAACGTGGGCATATCCGTGTCGCGGGTGGGTGGAAAAGCACAGGTGAAAGCCATGAGAAAAGTGGCGGGAAGGTTGAGACTGGACTTAGCTCAATACCGGGAATTAGCCGCTTTTACCCAGTTCGGGACAGAGTTGGATGAAGCCACCAGAGCCCAGCTTGTAAGAGGGGAGAGGACCGTTGAGATTCTCAAACAGGGACAATACGTACCCATGCCCGTGGAAAAACAGGTGATGATAATTTATGTAGCTACACATGGATATTTAGATGATCTACCTTTGGACTCGATCAAAAAATTCGAGGAAGAATTTTATCCTTTCATGGAAAGAGAATATCCGGACGCGGGTCACACTATCGCTACCACCAAAGATTTAGATGAGAAAACGGAAAAAAAATTAAACGAAGCCATTGTCAAATTTAAGGAGAAGTTTAGAGAGAGTTTGAAGAAAACTTAATTGGAATAATATATAATCCCCCTTTAGTAAAGGGGGATTGTAAATTTACACCTTTTGGAAAGGGGATTAAAAATTCCCCCTTTTGTAAAGGGGGACAAAGGGGGATTTTAATTACATTGCCACCTTAGGCAAAACCAATATTTGCCTTAGAATATTTGCCATGCCATCTTTACGCGACATAAGAAGAAGAATAAAAAGCGTTTCTGGCACTCAACAGATAACCAAAGCCATGGAGATGGTAGCGGCGGCAAAGTTGAGAAAAGCACAATCCAGGGTGGAGTCGTCTCGTCCCTATGCCTCCAAGATGCAGGGCATGTTGGAGAATTTGACCAAGGCCGCCTCCTCTTTTGTTCATCCGCTCTTTGAAAAAAGGGAAGTCAAAAAAGTCGCTTTAGTTATTATATCCTCTGATCGGGGGCTGTGTGGTTCTTATAACAGCAATATATTCCGCGCGGCGGATGAGTTTTTGAAAAAATATGAAAGAGAAAAAGTTGTTTTGGTAACCATAGGAAAGAAGGGATATGTTCACTATTCGAAGCGTCCCTGGGAGATCAGGTTGAAGTATTTGGATTTGGGTGGGAATCTGGTATTAAGCCAGGTTAAGGGAATCACCAACGATTTGGTCAATCTATATCTCTTTGGGGAGGTAGATGAGATTTACTTTTTATTTACAAAATTTCTCTCCACCATGACATACAGGGTTACTTTGGAGAAGTTTTTAAACATAGAAAGCGAGCAAGAAAGGGAAGAAAAAAGAGGGTATTTGGACTTTATCTTTGAGCCTAATGCGGAAAAGATTTTTTCAAGCCTTTTGCCCAACTATTGCATGACCAAAGTGCAGATGGCTTTGGCTGAGTCGTTTGCCTCGGAGCATGGCTCCCGGATGATCTCCATGGGCGCCGCCACTAAGAATGCAGAGGAGATGATCGAGCATCTCACACTGGTCCGTAATAAACTCAGACAAGCCTCCATCACTAAGGAGATGTTAGAGATCACCACCAGCGCCGAGGCACTGAGATGAGGAA
>JALHUP010000088.1 GCA_022866585.1 Candidatus Zixiibacteriota bacterium
ATCTTCACCAAACTCATAAAGGAGCTTACCGTTTCCGCAAGGGATGGAGGAGGAGATCCGGAAGGTAATCCGAGATTAAGAGCTGCCATCCAAGCCGCCAAAGCTGCCAATATGCCTGCCGCCAATATCGAAAGAGCCATAAAGAAAGGAACTGGTGAGCTTCCCGGAGTCTCCTACGAACAGGTCAACTATGAAGGATATGGTCCGGGTGGAGTGGCGATGCTGGTGGAAGTGTTGACCGACAACAGAAATCGGACTGTTTCGGAAATCAGAAATATTTTCACCCGCCATGGAGCAAACTTGGGAGAAGCAGGCTGCGTGGGATGGATGTTCGATAAAAAGGGGCTGATTCAAGTTGATAAGGGATCAGTAGATGAAGAAAAGCTGATGATGGCGGTATTGGATGCGGGAGCTTCAGATATGACGCTGGAGGAGGGTTATTTCGAGATCGTCACTCCCTTCAACAAATTTGAGGCAGTAAAGCAGGTTTTAGACCAAAAGAAAATCCCTTATAGCCAGGCAGAACTTACCATGATCCCCCAGACAAATATAAAACTGGTGGGCAAGGAAGCTGAGCAGATGTTGAAATTAATGGAGACTTTGGAGGATCACGACGACGTGCAAAAAGTCTATGCCAACTTTGATATTGCAATCGAGATCATGGAGAAGATGACCGCGTGATAAGGGTCAAATGAAGAATGAAGAATGACGAATAAAAGGCGTAGCAGAGGGTTTATCCCTCTGGGTTTTCCCCGGGGAAATTCCCATGCCATAAAGGCTTGGCTACGCGGGTGTATATAGTGAAAGGGTTTTGGAGTAGCAATACTTCGCCTCTGGCGGGTCGCGCCTTCTCCATAATTCTTAGAATAATAATTCGGAGTTAAGGCGTAAGCCTTTTATTTGACGCAGAGCCCCGCCGTTAGCGGGATCGGAGTTTATCCCGATTTATCGGGACTTCGCTACGACCCCGCCATTGGCGGGGCTACTCCACAATTCGAGGGGAGAACATTTGATAATTTTGGGCGTTGATCCGGGCAGCATCGCAACGGGGTATGGTTTGATTAAATCCAACGATCAAACGAATGTTCTCTTAGATTATGGGGTCATTAGAACAGATTCGAAAAAATCCCTTCCGGAGAAGTTAAAACAAATTTTTGAAGGCTTGGCCCAGATTATAGCCCAAAAGCATCCAGACGAGTTAGCCATAGAAGAGACGTTTTACAGTAAAAATGCCAAATCCGCTCTGGTAATGGGTCAAGCCAGAGGGGTGGCGATCTTGGCCGCCGCTTGTGCGAAAATCTCCGTCTACGAATATTCTCCTAAAGAGGTGAAATGTTCCGTTGTTGGACGGGGGAATGCTTCAAAACTTCAAGTGCAATATATGGTCAAAAATCTTTTGGGATTGAAAGACCTACCCCAGCCTCCGGATGCAGCAGACGCTCTGGCTGTAGCTTTGTGCCATGCTCAGAAAATGAGAGTAAAATCGATTATGTTGTCCAGCGAATCTCCAGGATAAAACCTTTTGCAGCGGACGGCCGACAGTAAAGCTTAAGGTGAAAACTTGATCGCTTATTTAGAGGGAAAATTAATCGAAAAAAATCCGACCCACCTGATTCTGGACGTAGCCGGGGTCGGATATTCTGTAAATATCCCGGTCTCCAGCTATAGCCACTTAGGGGAGATAGGCGAAATCGTCAAAATCTTGACCTATCAACACGTCCGGGAAGATGAGCTCAAGCTTTATGGGTTCTCCACTAAACCAGAGAAGGATCTATTTGAGCTATTGATCTCGGTAAACGGAGTGGGACCAAAAGTGGCATTGGGAATACTCTCCTCCATCTCAGTGGAGGATTTTCAAAGATCGATTCTGGAAGAGGATTTGGATGTTTTGACCCACATCTCTGGGGTAGGCAAAAAGATCGCCCAAAGGTTGATCGTAGAGTTGAAAGAGAAATTGACCAAAGTTGACCTGAGAACTGAGAAAGGGGTGGAAGTCAGAGAAAAAATTGGAGTTTCGGTCGAGGATGAGGCTGTTTTCGCATTGGTCTCTTTAGGATATAACAAGTTTGACGCCCGGAAGGCCATAGAGAAGGCAAATTCGGAAAGCGAAGAAAAACTGCCCATAGAGGAGTTGATAAAGAGGGCATTGAAATATGCTAAGTAGTTAAGCGGTCAACGGATTCATCCTGAACGGATTCACCGTGAACGGATGAAACGGATGTTTCGCGTAGCGAAGCCTTCACGGCTTCGCCCAGACGGGCGGTCGTCTGACCGTGTAAAGGCGTGAAGCCTCTGCTACGCGAAGGTATGGTATAAACTTTTAATGAAGAGGAGGTAGAATTTTGGGGCAGAGGATTACGATTCCAGATAGATTAGAGGATGAATTAGAATATGATCTCACCCTGAGACCATCCAGATTCGATGAGTTTGTGGGTCAGGAGAAGATCAAGGAAAATTTGAAGATCTTTATCGAAGCCGCTAAAAGAAGAAAGGAAGCTTTAGATCATGTTCTGTTTTATGGTCCCCCCGGCTTGGGTAAGACTACTCTGGCAAATATAATTGCCAAAGAGATGGGGGTAAATATCAAAGGCACCTCGGGACCCGTTTTAGAGCGTCCGGGCGATTTAGCTGGAATCTTGACCAATCTAAGCGAAAAAGAAGTTTTGTTCATAGATGAGATTCATAGATTGAATCATGTGGTGGAAGAACATCTGTATCCGGCCATGGAGGATTTCAAGTTTGATGTGATGATCGACAAAGGTCCCGCGGCAAGGTCGGTCAAGCTTTCCTTACATCCTTTCACCCTGATCGGAGCCACCACCCGTGCTGGTCTTTTGACTTCACCTTTGAGGTCCAGATTTGGGGTGGTGGGAAGATTGGATTTCTATCAGACGGAGGATTTGTATAAAATCGTTTTGAGATCAGCCAAGATTTTAGATGTAAGCATAACCGAAGAAGGAGCCATAGAGATCGCCCGAAGATCCAGAGGCACACCCAGGGTGGCAAATCGGCTTCTTCGCCGGGTCAGAGATTATGCTCAGGTTAAAGCCAAAGGAAAGATCGATAAGAATGTTGCTCACGATGCTTTGTTGATGTTGGATGTGGATGAGTTAGGCTTGGATGAGATGGATAAAAAGATCATGGAGGTGATCATCCATAAATTCAAAGGGGGTCCTGTGGGAATAAATACCCTGGCGGTTGCGGTGGGGGAAGAGGGAGAAACTATCGAAGAGATATATGAACCCTTCTTGATTCAAGAAGGACTCTTAAACCGTACCCCCCGTGGCAGAACCGCTACCGAGTTAGCGTATAAACATCTGGGGATAAAATTAGATAAAGATACACAAGCAAGATTATTATAATCCTTTGTCAACTAAATAACGATGGCATCTTTTGGGTTTCGATAAAAAAGGTTACGGTTTCGGTTTATGGTGAGCTTGTCGAACCATTAGGTATCGTCTGAAAAGTTATCGTCAGTCGGTTATCGTATAAAATACAATAGACGAAACCGACAGACGAAAGACGATACGTGGCCGAAACCTAAACCGCCAAACGATAAACAAGGAACTTTCATTTTGTAAACAAAGCATTAGAAAGCGAAATAGTTCAGCTACTGGAAAGTAGCGAAACTTGTTTCGCGTTATTAGGACAAAATGAAACTTCTTCTCCATATCTGCTGTGCTTGTTGCACACCCTATCCTTTAAATGTCCTCTCAGAGGAAGGACATCGAGTCTCAGGATTTTGGTATAATCCCAATATCCACCCCTTCACCGAATATCAAAACAGGCTGAATGCGGTGAAATCTTTTGAATCCCTCAAATCATTCCCCGTATTTTATAATGATTCGTACGATCTGGAAAAACATCTTAAAGCGGTGATGAATGATCTGGAGAATCGGTGTAGTTATTGTTATAAGATAAGACTGATTAAAACCGCCAATGAGGCTTTAAAGCAAGGGTTTGATGGTTTTACCACCACCCTTTTGGTTAGTCCTCATCAGAAGCATGAGCTGGTCAAAGAGATTGGGGAAAAAATTGGAAAGGATTTAGGTATAGACTTCGTATATCGAGATTTTCGACCGGGATTTTACGAAGGAAAAAATGAAGCCCAGAGATTGGATTTATATAGCCAGAAATATTGTGGCTGTATCTTCAGCGAAAAAGAACGTTATCTTAAAAAACTAAAAGTGGAAAGTTCCAAGAAATTCGTATGAATGCTTCGCAAGTCTGCTTTGAAATCTACCCTGATTCATAATGTTTGCCAGCATAGGTAAAATGTTAATAGTGTTCGAAGTGGTGATGGTGCTGATTGGGGTAATTCTTGTTTTAATGGGTAAAGTTCCATTTTTGGGAAAACTCCCTGGCGATATTCACATTCAGAAGAAAGATTTTGGATTCTATTTTCCTCTTGGAACATGTATTGTGGTCAGCATAGTGTTGTCCCTTCTTCTTTCAGTTATTTTTATATTTCTCAACCTTTTCAAAAAATGAGCAAACCTTACGGTTTAAAACTCCGCGTAGCCGAGCCTTTATGGCTCGGTATTTTGAATTCCAGAGGCATAAAGCCTCTGCTACGCTGTAAATAAACATTCCAAAAAATGAAAATCACCCTTAAAGATTTCGATTATCCACTCCCTAAAGATTTGATTGCTTATTACCCTTCTGAAAAGAGAGATCACTCCCGGCTTTTGGTTCTGGAGAGAAAAACCGGAACTTTGGAGCATAAATATTTTTACGAGATCATTGATTATCTGGAGGAAGGGGATGGTTTGATCGTCAATCAAACCAAGGTTTTCCCGGCACGGATTTTTGGGATAAACGAAAATAACCAGGCGAAAGTTGAAGTCCTATTTCTTAAGAAGTTAGAAGATAGCATGTGGGATGTTTTGGTCAAGCCTGGCAAGAAAGTCCCTTCGGGTTCTGTGATTTTCTTTAACCTATATGAGCCAGACAGAATCTGTAGGTCGGGTTGCGATCCCGCCTTTGGCGGGAAGCTACCCGACACATTTTGTTGTGGTGATTTGCGCTGTCAAATTTTGGGAAGAACAGAGACTGGTAGTCGATTGGCAAAACTTATGTTTGATGGTGATCTTTTTGAAATTTTAGAGCGGTTTGGAAAAATTCCGCTGCCCCCTTATATAAGAAGAGAACCAGAACCACAGGATAAAGATCGCTATCAGACCGTCTATGCTAAAGAAAAAGGTGCAGTGGCCGCACCTACTGCGGGTCTTCACTTTACCCCGGAGTTACTTAAAAAAATTGAAGGGAAGGGTATTCATAAAATTCCCATAACCTTGCATGTGGGATGGGATAGCTTCAGACCGATCCGAGTGGATGATCCCAAAGATCATCAATTGGAGTCGGAGTATTTCAAAATTGACCAAACTTCTGCAGACAAAATAAATCAAATTAAAGAAAATGGTAAAAGAATAGTGGCGGTGGGAACCACCACGGTTAGGGCTTTGGAGACGGTGGCAGATGATTCTGGACCTCATCGGATTCAGGCTAAATCCAGTTGGACAAAGAAATTCATCTATCCTCCATATAAGTTTAAGGTGGTCGATTCTTTGATCACCAATTTTCATCTTCCCAGATCAACTCTTCTTTTATTAGTCTCCGCCTTTGCCACCAAAGAGCTGATTTTGAAAGCATATCAGGAAGCGATTAGGGAGCGATACAGATTTTATAGCTATGGGGATGCGCTGCTAATTATTTAGTCAACGGTCATGGGATGAAACGGATAAAACGGATTTGAGAAACCTCTCCCCCCGTTCCCCTCTTCACGTTGAGGCTGTGGCATAATGGTGTTTTGAGGTTGTAGCCGCAATCTTTAGATTGCGCAAGTCATTGGAATTCAACATCTCGATTTCGCAGACTAAAGGGGCTGTTGAAAAACCCCTCTCTTATGAGTTTTTAGTTTTTATGAATAAGTTCTTGACTTTGGGAAGGAGATAATGATTATATTGGAGCGATTTCAACTCA
>JALHUP010000089.1 GCA_022866585.1 Candidatus Zixiibacteriota bacterium
AAACCACGCCAAATTGACCTCCACCAGTTTTTCCGAGATTTCCATTATGAAATATGATAATATCTACCAGACCTCCAACTTTGATCAAGCCTCCAAGAAGATAACCATCTCTTTGGAGGGATCAGTTACCAGATTAGTGGTAAAGTCTTATCAAAAATCGGAAAGCATTTGAGCGGTAATAAGAACTATTTGCCTGTCGAAACATCGAACTAAAGACCTTCCTGAAAGAAACAACCTTTTCCAGCAGACCCAAAAACCTACCCCAAAAACCAAAGAACTATTGCTTTTTTGAGCACAATTTTATAACTTGACAAAGAATTTAAACTCCTTATGGAGGTTATCTTTCACAGGTGGAAAATAAGGGAATTTTCACAAAGGGAAAGCGCATTGAAAATTAGCGAACTTATTTGGCTTGAAGAGATAATAGAGAAAATTGAACGAAAACATCATGTACGCCAAGAAGAGGTTAGGAAGAAATATGAACAAAAGTAAAAATTCCTTATCAAAAGCAATATCTTATAAGGAAATCGGCGATTTTTGGGACACTCACGATCTGACTGGCTTTTGGGATCGAACAAAGTCTGCAAAATTTGAAGTAGATATTCATTCGGAAGTGACTTATTATGCCTTAGACAGCAAATTGTCGGAGAAGGTTCGATCCATAGCCGGAAAAAAGGAGTATCGGTAGATACACTCTTAAATCTGTGGGTGCAGGAAAATTGGAAGAACAAAGAGCCTAATTACAGATTTTTCCAATTGAATTAGAAATAGACTGGAGGTAGAGGATGGAATACACGCCTGTAAAAGCGTCACGAGGCGACACAATCTCCTGCAAGGGATGGCATCAGGAGGCGGCTTTGAGGATGTTACAAAATAATCTGGATGAGGAGGTCGCGGAAAAACCACAGGAACTCATCATCTATGGCGGTTCTGGAAAAGCGGCACGGAATTGGGAATGTTATCATGCCATCGTCGAGAGTCTTAAAAAATTGAAAAATGACGAGACCCTTTTGATTCAATCGGGCAAACCAGTGGGAATATTCAAGACGCATAATTATGCACCGAGGGTCTTGATTGCCAACTCACTTTTAGTTCCAGCCTGGGCAACCTGGGAAAAGTTTAGAGAATTGGAAAGATTGGGCTTGATCATGTTCGGTCAGATGACAGCTGGAAGCTGGATTTACATCGGCACTCAAGGGATATTGCAAGGAACTTATGAAACTTTAGCCAGCGTGGCAAGAAAGCATTTTGGCGGAGATCTTTTTGGGCGGTTCGTCCTCACCGGAGGAATGGGTGGAATGGGTGGTGCTCAACCTTTGGCTGTTACCATGAACGGGGGAGTGGTCTTGGACGTAGAGGTGGACAAGAAAAGAATCGAAAGAAGGCTCTCCAAAGGCTTCTGTGAAAAGATGACCGATAATCTGGATGAAGCCCTAAACTGGACCCTTAAAGCAAAGGAGAAAAGAAAACCGCTTTCTGTGGGACTTTTAGGGAATTGTGCAGAGACTCATCCGGAGATATTGAAAAGAGGGATAATCCCCGATGTGGTCACAGATCAAACCAGCGCCCATGACGAGCTGAACGGATATGTGCCCGCTGGGATTCCTTATGAAGAAGCATTAAGATTGAGAGAAGAAAACCCGGAAGAATATATCAAAAGATCGATGGAGTCGATTGCTGTTCACGTTCAAGCCATGCTGGGATTTTTAAGGCAGGGATCGGTGGTTTTTGACTATGGCAATAACATACGGGGGCAAGCTCAAAAAGCCGGAGTCCAGGATGCTTTTGATTATCCCGGATTCATCCCCGCTTATATCAGACCTTTGTTCTTCGAAGGAAAGGGTCCCTTCCGCTGGGCGGCGCTCTCAGGCGATCCAGAAGATATTTACCTGACGGACAAAGTGGTTTTGAAAGAATTCAAACAGGATGAGCCTCTAATCCGCTGGATTAAACTTGCCCAGAAAAAAGTTCAGTTTCAGGGATTACCTGCACGGATCTGCTGGCTGGGATATGGCGAAAGAGCGCATTTTGGCGACATAATCAATCGCATGGTCAAACGAGGAAGGCTGAAAGCACCCATCGTCATTGGTCGGGATCATCTGGATTGTGGTTCGGTGGCTTCTCCATACAGAGAAACCGAAGGTATGAAGGATCATTCAGACGCCATAGCCGATTGGCCTATATTGAATGGGCTTTTGAACGCTGTCTCCGGCGCATCCTGGGTCTCGGTGCATCACGGCGGAGGAGTGGGCATTGGCAATTCCATTCATGCCGGAATGGTGATAGTGGCGGATGGATCCAAAGAGATGAAAATAAGATTAGAGAGGGTTTTGACCAACGATCCGGGAATTGGCATTGCCCGCCACGCCGATGCAGGTTACGAGGAAGCCATAAAGTTCGCCCAAAAGAAAGAAATAAAAATCCCTATGTTGAAGCCCGAATAAAGGTCTTAATTGTAAAGGTGTCTCTCGAGGTCATCCTGAAAAGAAAGGGCTTTTCCGGAGTGTCAAGCTTCAGCTTGACCGGGGGAGGGGAAGAACTCAAACCTTGAAAGAAACATGGGCAAATCTAAAAAAGTTTTATAAGCCGAAAGAGAAATGTTGAATGAATGACTATATGAAAACTAACTTAGACCTCTGGAACGAGTGGAC
>JALHUP010000090.1 GCA_022866585.1 Candidatus Zixiibacteriota bacterium
CCGAGAAGATCTATATTATAGACTTAACGTGATTTCCATATTTATTCCTCCTTTGAGAGAAAGAAAAGAAGACCTTTTGCATTTGGTCGATCATTTTATCAAAAAGGCAAATCAAAAATGCGGCAAGTCCATAAAAGGCATAACCACAGAAGTAAAGGATATAATCCTGGATTATGATTGGCCCGGCAATGTAAGAGAGTTAGAGAACGTGATCGAAAGGGGAGTGGTGTTGTCCAGAACCGATGTGATAGATAAAAGTGATCTGCCATACTTTGGTCTGGTCAAATCCAAAGAGACAATCCCCTCAGCTAATTTGTCCCTTAAAGATATGGAAAAAAATCATATTTTGAATACTTTGGAAAGAACCGACTGGAATTTGGGCAAAAGCGCTGATATTTTAGGAATTCACAGAAATACCCTCCGCCTCAAGATGAAAGAATATGGAATCGAGAAAGTCAACGGATGACTTCACCCCCTATCCCCCTCTCCCCCGCCTTTGGCGGGATTTTCAACATAAAATGGAGAGGGGGAGAGGTTTTTGTTCAGTTAGGAGCTTCTCCTGACAGTGTGCGTCAGGTCTGGAGGACATGAGGCAACAGGAAGAATCAATAAGTTACAAGCCACGTAGGTACGGTTCCCAGCACTTCCAAGTGACTTTTTCCCAGAGCTCTCTAAAAAAAAACTTGACAAAGAATTAGATTGAGACTTATTTTATAGAAAAGCTTTTGGAAGAACTCTTAAAAGAGAGGAGGGTTCTTATGGATACCTCTAAGCTTGTTTGGATTTCGGTAGCTGCGGGTACATTTGCAGTTGGCGTGGCTGGGGTAATTTATGTGCGCGGTAAGTTGCTAGAGAGATTGAAATTGAAGACGGAATCCCCTGAAGCCAGAGCTTCTTTCGAAGCATATTCTAAAGCTTCTTCAGAAGCTTATTCCAAAGCTTATTCCCTTCAATTTTGTGAGTTCGTCTTTAGTGGACTCATTGTCCTCGGTTTAACTATCTTTTTTGGAGAAGTTGGAATTTTATCTGACTATTTTCACAAGCAAGTAGCTCGTCATTTTACTGACATTATTGTTAACCCGAAATATCTAAGAGAAACCTTTAACGTCCCCAGAATAAAAGAGTTCAGAGTTACAGCTACTAAGGCACTATGTGGTCCCGATCTCGAGGAGGGACCAGGCACTTATTTAGACCTTATTGAGAATACTTTATATCCTATGATTGACTCAGTCAGACGTTACAATCTCGAGGTGTATTATACTTTAGAACCTAAAAAGGAAATTGAAAAAAAAGCTGGAAAAAGAGTTAGCAAGGTGCGTCAAATTTCTAGCTGGGTGTACACAAATCCCGCTCCAAGACCCATTACTTTTGTCCAAACTATTCAAGCTAGAATGGATTCGATCGTTGGTGAGGATACCGACAATCTTCTTAAGGTTACAAAATTCCTAGTAAAGCGGGACACTATTGTGGACACTATACCAATTACTTTGACAAAAGAAAGAATGTCAGACGGTCGCTATAGGTTCACCGCGAAGCCGTCCTTTCTAATAAAAAAAGATGTAAGTGTTACAGTCGAACAAGAAAAAGTCCTCCCATATGATGATGTGATTACCCTTTGGATGAATGTGCCTACTAAAGACATAAAAGTGACATTTTTACATCCAAGTGACATAGACCCGAGACTTTTTGTCTACGGATTAGGTAAAAATCCTGAGGGTGAACATGTGGTGAACGAACAGCAGTTAGATGTGTGGCGATATGATGGATGGCTCTTGAGAATGCACGGGATACTAATCTATTGGCGTCACGAGGAGAATCGAGAAGCACTAAAGGGAAAGAATCCCTCAGGAATTGAATAGGGTTTGTAATCTTTTCTTGCGATATCCCTGAGGAATTTTTCTTGACTATTGAGTTTTCTTTTGTAGGGTAGAGAGACTTGGGACTTAAACTTTTAATTTTACAGCCCCGACTCATCAGCTATTGCCAGCATCGCTATAAGGAGCAAAAAGACCTCAACAGGAATCATAGTGATCAATATGGAAAAAAACCTTCGCAATGTTTTTCACCTCCTCCAAAAACGAAAAAGGGTAGTAATTACAACTTTAATTTAGTTATCGACCCTTTAAGACAAAACTAAATCCTATATAATCAAATATTAAAATACGATAGAAAATGTTTTTGTCAAGAAAAAAATGAAGATTTACGTAAAAAATTTCCATACCAAAGGAAGTCCTTTCTGTTCACCCACAAAATTGTGCAACTTTTGCGCTAAATGGCAGGCCATTCCTAAATCCTGGGTTAAGAGAACCATCTAATACCCCCGATAGAGTCGATAATGTCAAACGCATGACTAATATGTTTATGTTTCGGGGATAGTCTCGAGATCCTTCCATGGGCTGAAAATTGCCGAAGATAAAGAGCATCAACATTTTCCAGTGCTGGGGTGTCAAAGGGGGACTTAATCCCTCCGCCCATAGCAGGATTGAAAGTGTCGCGTCTTAACTTCATTTTATGATAATTCTGTTACTTCAGGACATATCCTCTATTCTTTCTTTTTAAGAATGATCGCTTTTTGATCTTCCTCGAAAATTTGATTGAAAAAGTCTTTTGCTTCTTCCTTAGCTATAAAGAAAAGAACAAAAGTGGGCAGACGTTTGGGTGGATGGATACCATGTGCCTATACCTATCCCAATTCCCCCAGATAAAATATGTCTTTGCAATATAATAATGTCAGTAGTTTGCAAATAGAAAATGTCAGGTTATAATCGCCTCCTAAAAAAGAGGAGGTGAGAAGAGTGTTGAACCTGACTATGCAAGAAGCAGAGAGGTATAAAGTAATATCAGAGGTAGAGGAAGGGTATCTTAAGGCTAAAGAGGCAGCGGAGATATTAGGTTTAAGCGAGCGTCAAGTATATCGGATTAAGGCCCGAGTTGAGAAAGAAGGGGCAGAAGGAGTAATCCACAGGAGCAAGGGTAAGAAAGCTCCACTTTGGCTTACGGAGAAGATAAAAGATAAGATAGACCATCTATATAAGACAAAATATAGAGGTTTTAACCTGACC
>JALHUP010000015.1 GCA_022866585.1 Candidatus Zixiibacteriota bacterium
CATTCTCGGTCTTCCCCCGGAAACTTTTTTTGCGATAGTAACCGGATTTTTACGAAAGGACGTTTCCATTGCGCTATTGCCACCTTACCATTTATCTCCGAAGTCTTTAGTTATTGCCTGTATATTTTTAGTCCTCTACCTACCTTGTATTTCCACTTTCT
Organism: Candidatus Zixiibacteriota bacterium; assembly: GCA_022866585.1. Taxonomy (GTDB): domain Bacteria; phylum Zixibacteria; class MSB-5A5; order MSB-5A5; family SM1-73; genus SM1-73. The sequence goes on from JALHUP010000015.1 coordinate 162, forward strand.
TTGTTATGGTCAAAGAATTGGGACTACGAAATACGTTAAAACTGGTGGCGATTCTGCTCGTTTCAGGTCTTCTCGTTGGTGGGATTCTAAATCTTATTTTTAAAGCTGTTGGGTCTTGATCATCTCATTTATTTGTCGTTATGACGAATAAGAAATGCATAATGACGGATGAATAATGACGAATCGTGTAGTTGTCTTTCGCAATTTTTTATTTTTCACTATGCACAACATGAATGTTTCACTATGCTCACAGGATACTAATTGATATTTGATGGTCGACGTTTCTGATGTTTCTGACCTTTCTGACGTTTCTGACGTTTTTTTTCATAATTTTTTATAGTTCGACTAAGCTCACTACAAGTGGTTTGGCTGTGTTTTCCATGATAGTTCGACTAAGCTCACTACAAAGTGATTCAAATATGTTCACTACAAATATGGTTCATATTGGTATAAATGCATCCACATTTGGTCTCCCATATACTGGGGAGGTATCCCCATCACCATCAAAGTTGTGGTGATTTTGGTAAAGCGGCGGGATGATCTACCCGTAAGTTATTGTGAATCAAGGGGAGAAAATATTGACCTCCCTCCATCCCCCTCTCCATAAGATATGGAGAGGGGGAGTTAGGGGGTGAGGTCTAGGCTAAAAGCCTAAAACATAAATTGACAAAGGAATCTTCGTTAGCGTAAGGATTCTTTAGTTTCGGTAAGAGATAAGGAGAAAAAAATTGACACGATGGAGACTAAGAATACCAATGAATATAAAACAGCAAATGAGGAGACCTGAATAATCAGACCGCCCACTGCAGAGAGAAAAATCGTGGGTCCCACTATGGTATTTAAAAATCCAACATAAATGGGTCGCTTCTCCTCCGGAGCGGTTTCCAAAAGATAGTTGGTGTAACCCATATCCATACCGCTCATAGTTGCCCCGAGAAAAAAGAAAATTGCACCATAACCATAAATTGGAATTTTTGTGAGAATGTTTAAAAGAAGTAAAAAGGGAGGGATAGCCGAACAGATGGCTGAAAGTAAGAGAACTAAACGGTTGCTCTTGTTGTTGGAGAGACGTCCCCACAAAATGTTGGAGGATAGGTATCCTACCATCTGGACACTGAGGAATAAACCGGCTATGCTGGTGGGGATAAATAAGAACTTTTTGGCGAAGATGATATAGAATGGAAGCCCCAATACATACGAGCCAATAGCTATCCGGGTCCAGAGAAGCATTCTGAGATTTCTATCTTTTTTGAGAATTTCTAATCCTAAAAGCAGATTCTCTTTGAATTTTCTTTTTTGAGGTCTTTCCTTTAGAAGTGGTTCTTTTACTAATGAAAAAGAAAGCAAGGCAAGAATGATTATAACCGCCGCAATTAAGAACAGAACTCCGAAATTCTTAGGGAAATCGTAGACCCTCAATATTCTCTCTATTAAGATTCCAGCTAAAGCCGCCAACCCTCCCCCAAAAAACATCCTCATTCCAAAGAAACTTCCACGTCTGTTTGGTCGTACAGTCTTTCCCACCACCTCCATGAAGGAGACCCCGGATACCCCACCTCCAAAAGCATAGATCGAAAACAAAAAAAAGAAAGTGATCAAAAGATAGGAAGGATTGACAGTTTTTGAAAAAAGGACTAAGATGGCAAGGAGTGAAAATGCTATTGCCCTCAAAATAGCCATTTTGATATAAAGAGGCATTTGATTTTTATGGTGCAGAGTCACCGCCGCTACTGCCATCTGTGGCAGAGTCCAACCCACCGCCTCCAGAGTGGAGGCTAATCCTACTAAAATGCTGGATGAAGTCAGCTTACTTATGAAAAGGGGTAATACTGTGGAACCGCTGGTGAAAGCCCAGGCAAAGTTAAACAAAATCCCATTTGCCACCCCTAAGAAGAAATTTCGCTTGAAATATTTTTCTGCGAACTGATGTTGACTCATGGATGTTGTTGTCATGGCAAGAAGTTACTACTATGGAAAACGATTGTCAAGATCAGTTTGAGAGGGCTCGAAAAAACTCCTAAGTGTAGTTGCCTGATTCATCAGGCTTACAAAAAGCCCAATGAATTGGGCAACTACAGTAACGAATTCCCATGAAATCCCTTGACTCCTCTTTATTTTTTGTTTCCTTAGGCTAAAGTATGCTCACAAAAGGTCGAAAAACAAAAAGGAGGACGTGTGAAAGTCGGGTTTATGCAGTTTTCTCCCCTCTTCGGGAGAAAAGAGGAGAATGTTGAGAGGGTCATAAACTCATTAAGGGGGGCTAAAGCTGACCTCCTGGTTCTGCCGGAGCTTTTCAGCACCGGCTACCTCTTCTTAAATGAAGAGGAACTCAGGAGGTCAGCTGAACCTATTTCTGATGGTCTCACCGTGTCGAAATTTTTGGAGTTGGCAAAAAAGGAGAACACAAATTTAGTCTTCGGGATTGCGGAAAGGGCAGATAATAAGCTCTTCAACTCTTCAGTATTGGTGACGGCAAAAGGAGAGTGCTTCGTCTATCGAAAGCTTCATCTTTTTGATAGAGAAAAACGTCTGTTTTCTCCCGGAGATAAAGAGTTGGAGGTTTTTGATATTGGCGAAGCCAAGGTCGGAATGATGATCTGCTTCGATTGGATCTTTCCCGAGGTGGCAAGAAGCTTAGCCTTAAAGGGAGCAGATATAATCTGTCACCCTTCGAATTTGATCCTTCCCCATTGTCAGGATGCCATGGTCACCAGATGTTTAGAAAACAGGGTCTTCGCCATAACCTCCAACAGAACCGGGACAGAGAAGAGACGAAAAGAAGAATTCACCTTTACCGGCAGAAGTCAAATAGTAGACCCGAAAGGAAGAGTTTTAGCCCAAGCCAACGCGGAAGAAGAGAAGCTGTGCATCATAGAAATAGATCCCCTTTTGGCTAAAGATAAAAAGGTAACACCTAACAATCACATTTTTGAAGACCGAAGGACGGATTTTTACTTGTGGTGAGCGAGCAAACGCTCGCCCGTCTGGGTGGGCGGAGTCAAGCCACAAGAAAGGGAATTTATGTTGACGGAAAAACCAGCTACTTCAAATATGACTAAATTTTCTGAAAAAAAGAAAATCAAGTCCGCCAAAATCTTGGTCATCGATGATGAGCCGGAGATCACCGATATAATCGAAACTTTCTTGGAGAATGCCGGCTATGAGGTGAAGTCGGAAAACTCCAGCGTAATCGGAATCGAGAGAGCCAAGACTTTTCTGCCCGACTTAATCCTTTTAGACATCATGATGCCTTTTATGGACGGATACGAGGTCTGTAAAGAGCTGAAGAAAGACGAGGATACCTCCAAAATACCGGTGGTCTTCTTAACCGGCAAAGATGCCCGAAGTGATGAAGGGAAAAGTTTTGAAGCGGGTGGGGATTTGTTCGTAAAAAAGCCCTTCAGCTGTGAAAGGCTTTTGGAGATTGTGAAAGTGGTTCTGGTTAGCTTAAATAAATGAATCATATTGAAAATAGTTGTTCCGCCAAAGGTATGAACTGCATGGTTCATGCCATAAGGAAGGAGAACAAAAGAGTAATTTCACAAATTTAGAATATTCGGGGGCAAACCAGCACCTAATTCGCTTTTGGGGGGTAAGTTAGGTGCTGGCTTCTTTTTTTTCCAAATTTTCTCAACGGCAGAAGATTCCTCTTTCTTCGCTTTCAATGCATAGTGCCTTACATTAGCAAAAAAACTCCTTTCCTCCCGGGTTTGACGGAAACTTGTTGACATAGCAGGAAAAAGTTATTTTATTAAGGAAAGGAAAAATTTAGTATAAGAAAAATCAAGTTCGTAAGGGATGCCTTGTCTGCGACTGAAATGCAACATGGGCGGGGTAATAAAGGTGTCCCTAAGCGATGAAATTGGTGAGGAGGGATAGTTATGCCAAAAACCATTATCCAAACGGAGAACGCTCCCAGGGCGGTGGGACCGTATTCCCAGGGGGTCAAGATAGAAGGTGAGTCTCTGATTTTTGTCTCCGGACAGATCGCGTTGGATCCAAAGACCGGCGATAGAATTTCCGGGGGAATTGTCCCGGAGACCCGACAGGCGATAGAAAATATCAAAGCTATACTGGAAGCGGCCGGGTCAGGATTAGACAAAGTGATGAAGACCACCGTTTTCCTTCATAGCATGGATGACTTCGGGGTGATGAACGAAGTCTATAACCAATATTTCACTACCGACCCACCTGCCCGGTCAACTATAGAGGTTTCCCGTCTGCCCAAGGGGATGAAGGTTGAAATTGAGGCGATAGCTTTGGTGTAATATCTCCAAACCGCCCCTAAACTTTACACAGAAAGCTTTGAAAAAGTGGTTTTTGGAGTGCAAAAGCTTGCTTTTGCGTTTTTTTGAAATCTAAATGTCCTTATATCCCAACTACTTAGTTTTTGAGAAAAACCGCACCAGCAAGCTGGTGCACTCCTTTTCGGGGTTTTTCAACACGCCCTTTAGGTGAACCATGTAAAGCTAACTCTCTTTCAGGAACTTCAGATCAAGCTAAAGCTTGATACTCCAGCAAAACCTAAACTCCCCTCCCTCCTTCGGCGGGATTTCTCCCTGTCGGGTCAGGGACCCGACAGGCACACAAAATCCGCACTCTATTTGAGAAAAGTTCGCAAAGCTGGAGCTCTTAGGGACCGGCTTTTGTGCTCCCTTTTCTTTTTTTTGCTCATAAACAAAGGTAGGAAGACTCCATTTATCAAGGTCAGACTTTTCTGCGTATCATAGTAGACTGAAAAGGTTTGGTTTGATGGGAACACATACGCTTGCCCTCTTTAAAAGGAAGATTTCCACCGTAGACTTTGTGAAAAAAATAACTTGACTTGAAGGCTTTGGGTGGTATCTTATATTGGCTGAAGATATGCGTATACATTCATACGAATTTGATTTTAAAGACATCGGGATTTGAAAAAAAATTGGGAGGTAAAAAAATATGTCACCGGGTTCTGATGGAAAATTCTGGCGAAAGCCTCTGGATTACGATA
>JALHUP010000091.1 GCA_022866585.1 Candidatus Zixiibacteriota bacterium
CCTGCGCCGGTGGTGTCCACCACTTTGACAGGAAAACCCGGTGAATGAAAAATCTTATCTTCGTTCCCACTCGGGGTGAACCCCCGGGGTGAACCACAGATGTACCCATCTTCCCCGATAGTAACCACCACGGTTTCAAATCCTTTCCCATGGATCCTGCGGATTTTCATAAGTTCTTTACAGGCTGAAAAAGGATCAGGTAATTTGGTAATACCGCAGGCAAATCTTTTTGAGACTATCAGATGGTCAACGAAAGGAAAAACCGACTCCACACCGGATCTCAAGCTCCCCACGTCTAGACTTGCCTTAGCCCCAAGTTTCTTTGCCCACTTAGCCAGGAAAACGTTGACCTCCAGCTCACGTGCATCTATGTGAAGAAATCCGGTGGAGACTGAGTTCAAGAACTTAAGCTCACTTATTTTTGTATCATTTAATTGAGTTTTATCTAATGCCACTGTCCTTTTCCCAGTCTTTTTATCCACCCAGATGAAAGCTCTGGCAGTTTTGCTCTCCTTATCAATTATCAAATAATCTGTGTTAACCCCTTCTTTTTCTAATTCAGTTTTAACAAATTTTCCTTCTGGATCATCGCCGATTTTTCCGATGTAAGCTACTTTTGCACCCAACTTTGCCAGGGTGACCATGGCGGTGGGAACCGGTCCACCCCCTTGTATTGAGGATTCGATCACCTCCACTTTTTCGTCCAAATCAGGATATGGATCCAAAATGGACAAATAGTCTACTGCATTCATCCCAAAACCGATGCAGTCGAATTCAATTCTATTAGGTGAACTTAATTTGACCATTGGTCGCGTCCAAAAGCGCTCTCTTTAGTTTTTCAAAATTGCCTTTTCTGGTTTCTGCTTTCATAGTTACATCATCCCCAAAGCTTTCCTCCAAAATTCTGCAATCAAATCGACTTAAAACCTGATTCACTTTGTTTGTCTGATTTATATGGAATTGGAAAGAAAGCTCGGCAGTAACGAACTTTTTTATTTTTTCACAATCTTTCAGCACGGCTTGAGCACTCAGGCGATAAGCGCGGGAAAGTCCCCCGGTTCCCAGTTTTGTTCCGCCAAAATAGCGAGTGACTACCACTAAAATATTGGAGAGCTTCTCAGATTCGATGGCAGATAATATGGGACTCCCTGCGGTTCCCCTGGGCTCACCGGCATCACTATATTTGACAATATCACTTTGATCGGTTTTGATCTTGTAGGCAAAACAATGGTGGGTAGCATCGAAAAACTCTTGGGATATTTTCCGGATCCAATTTCGTGCTCCTTCTTCTGAGCTTACAGAAAGAGCAGTAGCTATAAAGATGGAGCCTTTGATTTTGAGCTTTGACCGGGTGAGGTCTTTTATGGTCAAATACTCGTCCGGGGAATTGTCCCTCATTTTGTGGGATTATCTTTTGTTTTTGGCAACAAGAACTGTTGGATCAATCTTTCAAATCTACTTTTGTAGAGTAAGTCGAATTTGTCCATTTCAAATGGAACTAATTTCTCTGCCTTCAATCTGACCAAAGCCGCTTCTTTTCTGGCTTCACTAACGGTAAGTTTCCCGCTTTTAATCTTCTCACACACTTCATCCACGATCTTTTGCAGTTTTTTTATTCTCTCATCGTAGTCTAAATATTCTTTCATAATTTTTTTAAGCAGATTTCAGCATCTTCGGAACATTAGACCTCAGCCTTTCCTTAGGTTCCGCTAAAGCGGAACACTCCACAAATCTTTTAAAGGTAATCTAAGACCAAGTCTAAATCATCCACGCCTTCTATTGGGACGGCACCTTCTTGGATCAATTCCTCCACTTTTTGAGAATTCTCTTTTCTGACCACAAACAAAGGCTTTCCTTGTTTTATGGCTATATTCATGGCATCCATGGTTCCGGAACTATCCTCATTCATCTCCACTATGATAACCGCCTGAGACAATCCCACCACGATTCGGTTTCTTGCCATCAATTGACCTACGTTAACCGGAACATTTAAACTGTATTCGGTGATCAAAGCTCCGCTTTTGCAGATCTGTTCTGCCAAGGATACATTTTCAGAAGGATAAATATTATTTAAGCCTGTTCCCAAAATGGCATAGGTTTTTCCACCTTCTTTGATTGCCCCGACATGTGCCGCAGAATCAATACCCCGGGCCAGTCCACTCACCACCACCACTTTTCTTTTGGCTAAAACTCCCCCTATCTCCACTGCTTTTCCTATTCCCTCTGTGCTTGCCTCGTGGGTGCCTACCACGGCCACGAATAAATCATTCTGAATCGGAAATTCCCCTTTGAAATAAAGAAGCGGTGGAGGATCATCGATCTCCTTTAGGCTTTGAGGATAGTCGGAATCCAAGATGGTGTAGATGCCAATTCCCAACTCCTCCAGGTATGAGATATGTTCCTCAATTTCAGTTAGAAAATCTTTGGAGTTAAGGATTTCTTCGACCTTGCTGGCGGTCATCCGGGGTAAAGACAAAAGCTCTTCTTTGGTGGCTTTGTATACATTCTCCGGGGAGCCGAAAGTTATAAGGAGCCGTTGGAACGTTTTGGGACCGATCTTCGCTTTCTCCCTCAAGGCTATCACATATTCTCTATTTCCCAATCGACACCTCGAAATGTCCGAAGGATTTGGAATTCGACCTAATGCAAAGGTAGTTATTTCTGATACTCATCTACCCCTCTCCCTAACCCTCTCCCACAAGGGGAGAGGGAATAACATCGTATCAATCTCAAAAGATTGCGGAGCCTGTTCCGAACGAAGTGAAAAATCCTGTTTCAAGTTCCTTCGCTTCGCTCGGGACCGTTCTGCTCCTCGCAAGGACAGTTCATTTAATGGTTCACATTAAATAAGAAAATTTCAAACATACCTGGTTTTGGCTAAAACCATAACGAAAATTTTATCTGCCCCGGCTTGGCTTAAAATCTGACCAATGTGGTTTGTGGTAACGCCTGAATCATAAAGATCGTCCAACAACAATATTTTCTTTCCAGAGACCGGTAGAGGGTTATTCAAACGGAAGGTCGAGATCACATTCTCTTTTTTAGCTTCTTTATCTAAAATTCTTTTTTGGAGCTTCGTGATTCTGGTCCTTTTTATCACACCCTTTTCCCAGCGAATCCCGGTGCCTAAAGAAATCCTTTCTGCTAAAAAGGAGACCGGATCAAAAGGACGGCTGGTAAAGGATGGAGGAACAGTAACAATAAAGTTCGATGTTCTCAACAAGTTTTGACGGTTTATCAATTCCGCCGCCAAATCAGCTAATATCGCTCCTGCATCCTGGTCAAACTGATACTTGAATCTATGTAATAACTCTCCTATTGGAGTTTTCTCTCTGTGTGCGTTTTTTGGTTCACTATATAGCCCCAAAGCATAGCCAAAATCGAAACTCCCTTTAAGAAGAATAACATTAAGGTCGGTTAAGGTTATCTTTTCGATTTCTTGTTTGGATTCAAATAACCAGCCGAATCCCAACCTATCCAGAAGTCTTTTGGCATTACCCCAAGCCACTTTATCTAACTGAGGCAAAAATCTCCTCAGCCGTCAAAAGGTTCAAAGCGTAAATTAAATTATCTCTCTTTCCTTCAAAATCGGCGAAAGATTCTTTACTCACCGGTTTTGCCGAGGGCACAATCATCTTAAGGGGATTAACATATCTGCCGTTAGCTTTAACCCGGTAGTCCAGATGCGGACCAGTAGCATAGCCGGTGGTTCCCACATAGCCTATTAAGTCTTTCTGACCCACCCGCACTCCCGTTCTTATCCCTTTGGCGAAGCGGGAAAGATGCCCATAGGAGGTGACAAAACCATTGGGATGCCTGATTTCAACTACTTTACCCAGACCTTTCTCCCATCCGGCATATTTAATTACTCCATCACCCGAAGCCACCACTGGTGTTCCCGTAGGAGCGGCATAATCTACTCCCCAATGAGGACGATAGACCTTGAAGATAGGATGAAGTCGACTATAGGAAAAACCAGAGCTTATCCTTCGATAATTTAAAGGAGATTTCAAAAAGGCTTTCTTCAAAGATTTGCCAGAAAGATCATAATAATCTTTGTATCCGGTGGGATCTTGATATAACACCACCGGATGGGTCTGCCCGGTTAAACTATATTCAGCGGCTAAAATATCGCCATATTTAACGAACTCACCATCCTTGTAATATTCCTCAAAGATCAGTCGAAAGCTGTCACCTTTTTGAGGCTCGGTCAAAAAATCTATGTCCCACTCGAATATCTCAGTTAATTTCAAAATCAGCTCCGGACTTTGACATTCTTTTATCATCGATTCCCACAGCGAGCTTTCTATTTTCCCCTTCATCGATTTGACTATGCAAGTAAATTCGACCGGGACCACGGAAGCTTCAAGTTTGCTATTCTGCCCTCTCACTTCATATTTTTCTTCCATCCCTTTCTGATACTCAAAAAATAGAATCGAATCCGGAGTGGCTACTAAAGTGTAGAAATCACCGGGAAGGGATTTTTTTAAGTTGAACGCATCGCTTAGAGTGGAAGTGAGCCGATGGATAAGCTGAATAGGCACCCCTTTTTTCAACAAAGAGAGATATAAAGATTCATTTTTATCCAGCTCTCCTTGAAAAATACACGCCAGGTTTATGGGGTTGGGATCATTTTGGTTGAGGTTTTTCTTCTGTAATTGGGGTTCAAGATTATTTAGCCTTTGTCCCAGTTGAGTCAAAACAAAAAGAAAAACCAAAAAAGAGAATATTTTTAAGATTTTTCTTTTGCCCGGCAGTTTAAGGCTCATTTTATCTCCTTCCTTGATGGGTCTCCGAAAATACGTCGGCTGAGTATATGTAGATTTCCGCATCCTTGTCCTTCCAGCAATTTTTGTCATGTATGCCTGCTTTATAGCAAAGCTCCTCCAAAAAAGTTATTCTGTCCCATCCTTGCTCGGTTGCCACCTGAGGCAAAAACACTCCCTGGTGATATCCTTTCTTGAGGATTATTCCGTGCTTGCCAATCTCGATTTCATTTATATCCTTTATCTTTTTTAGAGGGGTTAAAACCGAAATTTCCAGCTCCAATTTGTCTAACTCTTCTGAACTAACTGGAGGAAATCTGGGGTCGTTAAGGGCGGCGGCCTCTGCCATCTCTTGGACCGTGAGATACAGGGGTTTTATGGCTTCGATGTAACCGATGCACCCCCTCAATTGGCCATTTTCTTTGATGGTAACAAATGCACCCCGATTCTCTTTCAAAATGGGGGATTCAACTCTGAACTCAGAAAGCTTTTCGCCTTTAACTTTACACTCGATGGTCTTTCTAGCAATGTTCAAGAGAACTTTCTTATCTTCTTCTGAAAGTCCTAAACTGACTCCAACTTTTTTCACCTCCGCTTTCATTTTCTCTTTTTTCGGATTTGCTTGGGAATTATACATCACCGCCGCCATATACCCCACCACGCCGGACTTATCTCCGGTGACATCTCCAGAGTTTGCATATTTTAGAACCTTAGCTTTATCTGCTCCTAAACTCTTTGCCCCAATCATAGCCGCCACGATGGGGCTTCCTCCGCAGGCTTCGCAGACACCAGAAGAAAGATCTTCAAATAATCCTTCCGGGTCAAAGGCATTCACGTGGTTTATCACTATGCTGTCCAGACGCACTGCTTCTGAATATGGATGAAAGTGTGAAAGATCGGAACTGGCTACAATTAAAGCATTCTCTCCCTCTAAAGCCTTTGCCAAAGCTTGACCCAGAGCCTCACAAGTGGCATAATCTTGATCTCCGATAACAATTGCAACGAGTTTGAATTTACCTAAGACTGTCTGGAGAAAAGGGAGTTCAACCTCCAAGGCATGTTCACCTCTCATCCCCGCAAAACCATGCCCCTTATCTGAAAGAAAAACTCTCTCACTTTGCTCGGCTATCTTTCCCGCCAAGGTGGTATCTACAGGAATAGTTCCCAAAGGAGTTTCATAGGCACCTCCATTATATATTGAGGCGCCCGGAAAATAGGCAACGTGGCTGGGAGAAATCACTACCACCGTCTCAAAAGAGAGACCTTCCAATAGTTTGAACGCATATGCCGCCACCTGTCCAGAATAAATATAACCAGCATGTGGAGCGATCAGAGCCACAATCCCTCCTGGAATTGGTTCTTTCTTTGCATTTTTGAAAAAATCAGCCAATTGCTTGTTTAAAACCACCGGATCATCTGTGTAAAATTGACCTGCCGCCGCAGGCTTTCTTATTTGTCCCATTTTAAATCTTCCCTCCGTCTTGTTATCCGCCTCCGCTTGCGAATTTGACTCTTTGCCACAGCTTGAAAGATAAAGAAAGACAAACAAAAATACAAAAAGAAAATTTAAATTTCTTTTCATCTCCTTTAACCTCGATTTAGTCGCAGTCTATCTTTTTTACTTTAATACATACTTGTTATATATTTTTATTTTATTCTCATCGGACCAGTTGACCAGACAAATGTTGTGTGCTTTCAATTTATATTTGGGATGATAATTCTCCAAGTCTTTTTTAGCTTTTTGAAAATTACCTTAGGAGAGGTCTCCGTGGGCCAAGGTTACGTGAGGATGCCAATTCTGGGGAGAATAAAGCTCAAAGGTTTGGGAACAATATTTTCGAAAAAAAGCATCAATTTTATGGTGAACTCTTTGTAGGGTTTTGGTCTTAACGACCTCCCAGAAGATAACCCGTTCAGGTTTTTCAAAGGTATTTATCCCTTCGGTCCTTATGAGGAAGGGTTTCATCCGTAAAGATAGCTTTTTTAAATCTGCGTCAATCTCTTTAATATCTTCGCATATCCCTCCTTGAAAACTGAGATGGGGATGCGGAAAATTTTGAATTGCCCAGGAGTTATACTTTTTTTCAAAAAGCCACCACATCCTTTTGGTCTCTTTATAGGCATCCCCCTCCAGAATTGATACAACTCCGATTTTGATTGGTTTCATTCCAATATCTTAAAGTTTGTGGTTATAAGATAAAGGGCAAAAGAACCTGGGTTTCTCCAATAAAGACACAGGTCAAAAATCAAACCCATACGGACGTAGCGGCCTGCGCCACTTCTATGTTTTCCTTTTCCTGATTTTTTTCGCCTTTTTCTTCGTATCCAGAGATAGCCTTAGCACCTCTTCCATGGTCTGAGCAAAGACGAATTTTATCTTCTTTTTGATCTCGTCAGGAATTTCCACCATGTCTTTTTGATTCTCTTTGGGCAAAATTACGGTTTCTATGCCGGCACGATAGGCGGCCAAAGCTTTTGCTTTGAGTCCTCCGATGGGCAGGATCTGACCTCTTAAGGTAAGCTCGCCGGTCATGGCTAATTTTGCCTTTACCGGTTTCTCGGTTAGAAGGGAAGCAATGGCGGTTGCCATGGTGACTCCGGCAGAAGGTCCATCTTTGGGAATCGCTCCCGCAGGGACATGCACATGAATATCATATTTTTCATAGAAATCCGGAGGAATCCCTAAGTTTTTGGCAGTGGATCGAACATAGGATAGGGCGGCTTGCGCCGATTCCTTCATCACCTCCCCCAGATGTCCAGTCAGGGTCAAGGACTTTTTGCCTTTCATCTTGGTAGCTTCCACAAACATTATATCTCCCCCGGTTTCGGTCCAAGCCAATCCCGGAACCACTCCCACCTGAGGGCTTCTCTCTACCACCTCCAGAAAATACTTTATCGGTCCCAGATATCGGTCAAGATTTTGAGGAGTTATCTCTACCTTTTTCTTTTCACCAGAGGCCACCATTTTGGCTACCTTTCTACAGATGGTGGCGATCTCCCGATCCAGGTTTCTTAATCCCGCCTCTCGGGTATAGTCGTTTATGATCTTTTTTATGCTCTCATCCTTAAAACTCAAATTCTCTGGCACAAGACCATGATTTTCCAGCTCTTTGGGAATGAGGTATTTTTTGGCAATCTGAAGTTTTTCTAAATCCGTGTATCCGGGTAATTCAATCACCTCCATGCGATCCCTTAAAACTCGAGGAATGGGATCGAGGATATTAGCGGTGGTGATAAACATCACCTTGGAAAGATCGAAGGGAATGTCCAGATAGTGATCGGAGAAGGTGTGGTTTTGCTCCGGATCTAAAACCTCCAAAAGGGCGGAAGCCGGGTCACCTCGGAAATCCTGCCCGATCTTGTCCACCTCATCCAACATGAAGACGGGATTGTTGGAATCGCCCCTTCTGATCCCTTGAATTATTCTTCCGGGAAGCGCTCCGATATAGGTTCTTCTGTGTCCTCTGATCTCTGCCTCATCGTGCATGCCCCCTAATGATATGCGATTGAATTTCCTTCCTATGGCGCGGGCAATGGATATGCCCAGAGAGGTCTTCCCTACACCCGGAGGACCTACAAAGCACAAGATGGGACCTTTCATGTCGGCCTTCAGCTTTCGGACGGCCAGATACTCCAAAATCCTTTCCTTCACCTTTTCTAAATCATAATGATCCTCATCCAGAATCTTCTTTGCCTTTTCAATCTCTAAGACGTCCTGGGTGCTTTTGCTCCAGGGGAGAGCAGTAAGCCAGTCCAGATAGGTTCGGGAGACAGTATATTCAGCCGCCGCCGGGTGCATTTTGGAGAGTCGATCCCATTCCTTTTTAGCGGCATCTAAAGCTAAAGGAGGCATCTTGGCTTCCTTTATCTTCTTTTTAAATTCGTCCATCTCCGCGGTTCTTTCGTCAGCCTCTCCCAATTCTTTTTGGATGGCTTTAAGCTGTTCTCTCAGTATGTATTCTTTTTGGATTTTACCCATCTCGGTGGCGGCTTGGGATTGAATTCTGCGGGAAAGCTCCAATACCTCCACCTCTCTATTTATATGAGAGAGGACCTTTCGCAGTCTCTCCTTGATGTCGAAAAGCTCCAAAAGCTCTTGTTTTTGAGCTACGTTAATGTTCAAATTTGAGGCAATTAAGTCCGCCAACCTGCTGGGATCGTCGGTATTGATGGCGGTTATTTGAAGTTCCTCGGATAAATAAGGAGCCAGATCCACCACCTTCTTCAATAGATCCAAGATGTTCCTAATCAAAGCCTCCATTTCCACGGTTCGCTCTACTTTATCCTTTATGATATCCACTTTAGCCACCAGGTAGGGATCGGTCTTAACAAAATTTTTTATTTTGACCCGGGATAATCCCTGCACCAAAAATCTGACGCTTCCGTCGGGGAATCTTAACATTTTTAAAATTGAGCCGGCCGTTCCCACATGATAAATATCTTCCGCCATGGGATGTTCTTTCTCCGAGCTTCTTTGAGCGAAAAGCCCGATCACCTTTCCTCCCATCAAGGTTTCGTCGATAAGACGGGCATATCTTTGTTCGGTTATGATCAAAGGAATGATCAAATAAGGAAAGACCACGGTTCCCTTGATGGGAAGGATGGAAAGCTCCTCTCCGATTTCCTTGATCTCCTCGACCTTTTTATCATTTTCCATAAGCAATGTATTTCTCCTGTTTTTAAGAGTCTATTGTCCTTTGGTTATCGTTGTGGAAACTCCAATCGAAACTCGAAGCTTGATACTATTGTAATGTCCCGTAGAGAACTCGGAAAAAGTCATTTTGCGGGGCTGGGAGCCCCGCCTACGCGGGACTAAGTTATTGTTATTTAATACTAACAGCGTAGGACGGGCGTCCGCACGGGTGGGGTTCTTAGCCCGCCGAATTCTGACACTTTTTCTGAAACCTCCTGTAAATAACTTGACCAAATCCATCGATTGAATCCATAATCAAGAAGATCAACTATTGTAAGGAAACGTTATAGACATCACGCTTGGTTAGAAGATTTTTAAGTTTCCAGATTCCTTGAGATTCAGTTTCGATATCAGCTTCCTAACCGTCAAACGAACTTCGAGATTTTCACTATTCTATCTCTATTTTAATTTCTTTAGCTTTTGACCTTCCACCTTCCTTTTTATCGAGCCTGATCTCCAGATAACCATCCTTATACTCCGCTCTGACGCTGTCAGGATCTATAGATTCAGGAAGATAAATGTTTCTTTCAAACATCCCATAATTTATCTCCATGTTTCGATAAAAAGTCCTATGGGCTAAAGCTTTTTCTTGCCTGTCACCCCTAATCACCAATACGTTATCTGTGAGGGTGACGTTCAAATCTTTCTTTTTCATCCCGGCAATCTCTACCAAAACCACCACCTGGTTTTCGGTCTCAAACACGTCGGTGGGGGGTCTCCACAACCTTTTGGCGGTTAATACTGGAGAACGTCTGATTTTGTAGAAATAATCAAATAACAAGTCCATCTCTTCCTGAATCCTTCGCACATCTTTGAAAATATCTTTTTTAAAATCGTCCATAAATCACCTCATCAATCCTGATCCTTATCTTCCTTTATTTATAAACGAAATAACATTTTTTACATTATACTTGACTTCCCCTCTCCCTCTCCCACAAGGGGAAAGGAAATTTGTATGAATACCTATCTTATAAAACTAAAATAATCTTAAAATCTCTTTCTGGCAACAATCTTTTTTTAGCTTCAAGAAACGACAAAACCAATTTTTAAGGAAAATCGAGCTTTAATCTAACTCAATATTCATCTCTTTTAATAACTGCTGTACCCTTTGATAGTCTTCTGGGTTTCTTTTTAGATAATCTTGAAAAAATGGAATAACCTCCTTTGGTTTTCCCATTCTGGAGTAGACTATGGCTATATTACCATAGGCTGGAAAATAATCCGGGTTTATCCGAATAGCGGTGTTAAGCACTCTGACCGCCTCCTCATATTCCCCCATGTCTCCGAGCAACCCTCCTAAATTACTGTATGCTTTGAAATAATAAGGATCCAGCTTTATTGACATTTGATACTGTTTTCTGGCTTCCTCGTATTCTCCGACACGGAAAAGGGCGAATCCCAGATTATTGTAAGCGCTCGCAGAACTTGGATTCAACTGGATTGCCTTCTTAAACGCGGCGATGGCCTCTTGATATCTTCCCAATTTCAGATAGCTAAGTCCGAGGTGTTCCGCGTAGCGTTCATTTCCTACAATAGATAACGCCTTTTCCCATTCCTCCATTTCCTCAGTGCGCAATCCTCTATCCCGATAGTATATGGCTAAGATCTCGTGCCCATATGCACTTCTCTTCACATCTAGGTCCAATAGGGTTTTAAATCGCTCCACGGACTTGCCTTCTTGAGCATTCATCCATATCCAGGGGAGAGTGCAAAAAAGGGCCGTGAAAGTTACCGCCATTATGATATAATTTAACTTCTTGATCTTGGCTTGCCTAAAATAATCAAACCCCAGATAGATTCCCAAAAGGGTATAACCCAATCCGGTGGATGAAAAAAGATCCCAGTCTCTGGCATAGCCTAATTTAGGATCCATGAGGAAGGCAAACAAAAACGAGAATAAGATCACAATCATGAAGAATATGACCACCTTATCTTTAAAATTAATCTTTCTTGCAAGAAAGATCACGATCGCCAAAAGAATTATTCCGGCCGGGGAGAGCAAAAACTGTTCATTTATTATATCGACCAGGTGAGCAAAAGAAAAAAGAGAATAGGGATCCTTTTGGCTTACAAATAACGATATGAAATAGGTGGCAGGACTGGTTTTGTTGGGATTTTGAGTGCTCCAAATAAAAAGACCCACCCCCACCAACAAAAGTATGAGGGTTACGCTAAATACACTATTGAAATCCCATGCTCTCTCTTCTTTTTTGGATTTAACCACACACAGATAAATTAAAGAAGGTAGAAGATAGAGTGCAGAAAGATGAAGACTGATGGAGAAAAACAAAGCCAGACTGGGAAAAATGAGACTGCATTTCCCCTCCAAAAACCATAAGGAAAATAAAAAATAAACCATTATCCCTATGTAAGCCGAAGTGTAACTTTCTACATAACCGAAGAAAAACTGGACCGATCCCATACTGACTAAAACCATAAAGGCGAAAACTTTTTCCCGGTTCTCTTTTCCTGAAATGTGAGAAAGCCACAAAGCCAGAAATACAAACAATGCACCGGCTAAACAGCTGATCAAGGTATAAGTTTGGTATGGATCTAATTTCAAGAACCTGTAAACCAAAACATGTAAATAAAAGTCCAGAGGCTCGGTAATTGAGAACTTTGTTCCTGATGCGATCTCATTTCCCCTCAGAGTGCCATCCCCTAAAAGATGGCTCTTAGCTTTAAAGACCCAAAACGGTATTATGCTGATCAAACTGAAAAAGATATATTTATAGTATCTATTTATCCTTTTGAAAGTCCTGTCCACCAGATTAAAGAACCCAGCCAACGCATGGTAAAATACTTGGTTTATTTTGGGGACTAAAATGAGAAAAGCTAAAATGATTATTATCCAGCGAGGAATAAGAGGAACATAGGCTAATTGATTTAGCCCCCATAACCTTTCCTTAGGGAAAAAAGAGGCTACCGCATGAACTAAAATCAAAAAGGCGCAAGTTAAAAATGTAACCTTTTCAAGTTTGGTCATACGTTGAATCTAAAAAATATCACATCCCCATCTTGCACCACATAATCTTTCCCTTCTAATCTCAACACCCCTTTTTCTTTGGCCTTATGGATGGAACCAAGCTCCCAGAG
>JALHUP010000092.1 GCA_022866585.1 Candidatus Zixiibacteriota bacterium
AAGGAAGCTTCGTTGGACCTTAAATCTTCCTTTTTGAATCCAGCCAAAACATAAAGCGAAATCGACATGATCTCCAAACCTAAGAAGATGATGACCAAATTGAAGCTGGATGCCATAAGCATCATTCCCAAGGTGGAGAACAAAATCAGACTATAATACTCTCCATGGACCATTTCTTCCCTTTTGAGATAGCTTATTGAAACCAGGATGATCAAAAACGACCCAGCTAAAAAGATGAATTTAAAGAAGATGGCAAAATTATCCACGATGAACATGTCACTGAAAGTGGTTTCAATAAGATTCCACAACCTTAGGTTGGCAACAAATGCCAAAAGGATCGCTATCCAGCTTAGGTGAGCCAAAAGATTCTTCTTATTCTTAGAGAGCAAAGGCTCCAAGATCAAAATCAAGATGGCAAAGAAGGTGATAATTATCTCAGGTAAAATTAGCTCTAAGTTAATTTGTGGCATTACCCAATCCATAAGAAATCATTACCTATTACTGTTACTGATCACTGATTACTGCTTTAATCTGTTTCATCTGTTGGGAATCTATATAAAAGCGTTCCCCCAATAGCTTGTTATCTTCATATTTAATTTTGGCGTTCTCTATTAAACTTTTGACCGAAGGCTCCATTTTGACGAAGAATGGTTTGGGATAAAGTCCAATCCAGAAAATTACCAAAATTAGAGGAATCAAAATTATTTTCTCCCTTGTGTTCAGGTCTTTCAAGTTCTCATTTTCTGGTTTGGTGATCTTTCCGAACATGGTTCTTTGATACATCCAGAGCATGTAGACCGCGGCTAAGATGATGCCCGTTGCGGCGAACACAGCATAGATAACGTTTGATTTAAAGGTGCCCAAAAGTATCAGAAATTCTCCTACAAAACCATTAGTCCCCGGAAGACCGATGGAGGATAAAGTCACGATCATAAAGAATGCGGCGAAGATCGGTATCTTTTTGGACAGTCCCCCGAAGTCTTCAATCATTCGAGTATGCCTTCTTTCGTAGATCATCCCCACAATCAAAAAGAGAGCGCCGGTGGAGATGCCGTGATTTATCATCTGGAGGATGCCACCTTCGATCCCCTGAAGATTCAAAGCGAATATTCCCAACATTACGAAACCCAAATGACTCACCGAGGAGAATGCTACCAGACTTTTCACATCTTCCTGCCTCATGGAGACCAAAGCGCCATAGATTATTCCGATGATAGCTAAAATCGAAAACAAAGGGACAAAATCTATGAAGGCATTGGGAAACAATGGAAGACAAAATCTTAAGAAGCCATAGGTTCCCATCTTCAACAAAACCCCGGCAAGAATCACACTTCCGGCGGTAGGGGCTTCCACGTGAGCGTCAGGAAGCCAGGTATGAAATGGAAACATGGGAACTTTTATGGCAAAGGCTAAAGCAAATGCGGCAAATAACCAAAACTGAGCACCCAAAGGAATGGGGAGTTTGTTTATTTCCAAAAGATCGAAAGAATAGGTGCCGGTATAACTGTGATTCATAAAGTAAAGCACCAAGATCGCCACCAACATAAGAAGTGAGCCGGTCATGGTGAAGAGGACGAATTTGATGGTGGCGTAAATCTTTCTGGGTCCACCCCAGATGCCGATGAGAAAATACATGGGAAGAAGCATCGCCTCCCAGAATACATAGAACAAAAAGAGATCTAAGGAAACGAAGACTCCAATCATCCCGGTCTCCAAAAGCAACATGGAAATGTAATATCCTTTGACCTTTTCAGTGATAGCTGACCAGGAGGAAAGAATGGCTAATGGGGTAAGAAATGTGGTCAAAAGAATTAAAAATAAGCTGATCCCGTCTATGCCCAATTGATAACTTATGCCCAGACTTTCTATCCAGACCTTCTTCACGGAAAATTGCATGGCGGAAGCATCTGAAGAAAAGTTAAAGTAGAGATATAAAGAGATGACAAAATTAAGCAAGGATACCAAAAACGCAATTGTCTTGATAGCGTTTAGTTTGGTCTTGCCTACAAAGAGCAATATCAAAACGCCCAGAAGAGGGAAAAAGGTAATTATGGTCAGAATCGAGCTATTCCACATAATTATTTGAACAGAAAATAGGACAAGATTAAGATTGCGCCAAAGATCAAGGAGAGTGCATAGTTACGCAAATATCCTGTTTCCGT
>JALHUP010000093.1 GCA_022866585.1 Candidatus Zixiibacteriota bacterium
CAGAATAAAAGGTCTGGGCATTCAAAGCCTGGGATTGGTTACAGAGCCAGAGACAAAAAAATGAAAAAGGAATTTGCCATATCCATAGCTGTTCATTTGATGATCATAACCAGCTTGTTTTTCTTCTCTCCTGTTTCGGAGAAAATAGAGGGTTATCCTGTGGTATACCGTGTCGGTCTGGTGAGCTTTCCATCAGGCGGAAAAATCTCCATGGGATCTAAAGAATCTGGTGGAGAAAAATCCTTAAAGCCATCCACCGAAAAAGGGGTGGCAATAAAGGAGTTCATAAAGGGGAAGACCAAAAGCACCAAGAAAAGGAAAGAAGAGCCATCCAAAGCCCCTTTGCATGGAGATGAGACGAAAATAACTAAAAAAGATCAACAAGCCGCCGAATATGGTTTGGGTGACGGAATCAGTTCAGCCCAGGTTGACGCCTACAATTTCGGCTCCCCGTATTATCTTTCTTTAGTATTTGGGAAAATCAGAGACGCCTGGGAAAATCCGGTGCAAAGCTCCGCTACTTTGATGACCACCATCTATTTCAGAATACTGAGGGATGGAAACATTGTGGAGGCAAAAGTGGAAAAAACCTCAGGGATAGATTTATTCGATCAGTCCGCTATCAGGTCTATCATCGGAAGCGCCCCGTTTCCTCCTTTGCCTGGCGAGTTCACGGGAGAGTATCTTGGAATTCATCTGGAATTTGAGTATATAGAATGACGATTAAAAATTATCTATTCACCATTCTTAACTGTGCTATGGAAAATGCCGCTTCTGGTTTGATTCAATTTTGAGTTTTGCGGAGGGGAAAACTTTCTTTTAGTAAATTTTAAATTTTTTATTTGCAATTTTTAATTTAATGCTTTTATTATATGTTCCATTTAAGGATTAGTGAAGAAAGATTCTTATGGGTGCTTTACATATGAGATCAAAAGAATTTAAGACCATTACCAGCATATCGATCATTCCTATGGTTTTTTCTATGATTCTGTTGTGCCCGGGGGGAATATCTTTTGCACAGACCGAGATTACCGCCAAAATCACTAAGGGGGCGGTAAAATATTTAGAAGCTTTGGAAATGGCGGTGATAGACTTTTCGCCCAAAGAATCAGAATATGCCCCCAATATTACCCAGGTGGTCCGGGACGATTTAAATTACTCTTTATACTTTCGGCTGGCAGAACTTGATTCCTTCGTCTTGGCTATCTTGGGAAATGATCTTTACAATATGGATGGATGGAGAGAGTTAGGAGTGCAATATCTTTTAGAGGGTTCGGTCAAAATTGAGGAAAATAAGCTCAACGCCGAAATAAACTTGATGGATGTGTTAAGGAAAAGGGTGATATTAACGAAAAGATACTCAACCGATCCTAAAAGCTACCGTTCTTTAGCTCACGCCATCGCAGATGACATGGTCTTGAATCTGACCGGACAAAAAGGGATCTTTTCCACAAAGATCGCCTATGTTTGCATAAATGCGGGACACAAGGAAATATATGTCTGCGATTATGATGGATATAATCCCTATCCGGTGACTAAGGATAAATCCATAAATCTATCTCCGGTCTGGTCCCCGGGGGGAGACAAATTAGTCTACACTTCTTACAAAAAAGGTAATCCCGACTTGTGGATGACCGATTTGAAAAGCAGTCAAGTCACTCTCCTGTCCTCGCAAGCGGGGTTGAATACGGCGCCGGCTTGGTCGCCGGATGGCAAATTCTTAGCTTTAACCATGACTCGGGACAAAAATGCGGAGGTATATTTGATTAATCCAGAGGGAGAGATAATTCGCAGGTTAACCAACAGTTGGAGCATAGACTCCTCTCCCACCTGGTCACCCAATGGAAGGGAGATGGCCTTCACCTCGGATCGATCCGGCTCTCCTCAGGTCTTCGTTATGGACGTGGAGGGAGCAAACGTCAGAAGACTCACCTATCAAGGAGACTGGACCGACTCACCCTGCTGGTCTCCGAGGGGGGATAGAATTGCATTCGTCTCCCGACAAAATTGGAAATTTGACATCTATACCATAGACATAACCGGAGAGAATTTGGCCAGGTTGACCTACGAGGGTTCCAATGAAAATCCGCGCTGGTCGCCGGACGGACTTCATATCGTCTTCAGCTCAAACCGAAGTGGAAGACATGAGGTCTACACTATGAATTGGGATGGATCGAATCAAAAACCTATCACCAATGGGGAAGGAGACTATAATCCGAGTTGGTCTCCTCCTCTTGGGGAATAAAGATGACCTGGATCTTGATAAAAAAGGAAAACCACTGCCAATGCTGATAGGAAGTCTGAATTTGTCGATATAACAGTATACCACGATAAATTTGAAGTGAAAAGGTATATCACTATAAAACATATATGATAAAGTAACAATCTTTTCCACTTAAAGGAGGTGAAACATGCGTAAAGCAAGCATCCTGCTTGTAGGTTTTTTGGTTTTGGTGTTGTTGACTTTCTGTGCAAAAAAACCACCTGTGGTGGAGGAGAAGCCAAAACCACCAGAGGTAACCCAGCCTGAACAACCCCCTGAGATCCCCAAGGAGGGGGTAGAGGGCAAGCTCGTGACACAGAAGGATTTACAGCCGATCTACTTCAATTTTGATAAGTATGATCTTCGTCCCGGAGATCGGGAGATTTTGAACCTAAACGCCAAGGTGTTGAAGGAAAATCCCAATGTCAAAATCAGAATCGAGGGTAACTGTGACGAGCGAGGCACGGTGGAATACAACTTGGCTTTAGGCGACCGAAGAGCTCGTGCCGCTATGGACTATCTGGTAAACTTAGGAGTTACTCCCGGACGCATTTCCATCATCAGCTATGGCAAGGAAAGATGCAAGCACTGCTATAACGAGGAGTGCTGGTCCAAAGACCGAAGAGACGATTTTATGATTGTTTCTCAATAACAAGGATAGGTGGCTCATAAAGCTGGCTTGTCTTCCGGACGCATCCGAGCTCATCGGTCCAAGCAGAGGTCTTGTAGAGAAGAACCTCCGCCAATCTGACCGCTTGAATCGGGAGTCCCCCTAAACACGCCAGAGTGGGGTTACCTTTTGTCAGATGCGAAGCATTCATACGAATTTTCGGAACCTTAAGGTTTGTAATGAGTAAATTTTAACATTCTTTTAAAAGGAGGTAAAACATGCGAAAAGCAGTTATTCTGCTCGTAGCACTTTTGTCGTTGGCGCTTTTAGCCAACTGTTGTCCCATGGTAAAACCGGTGGTGGAACAACCTCCCCCACCTCCCCCACCGCCGCCTCCCCCGCCGCCACCTCCTCCACCACCTGAGGAAAAACCGGTGGTGAAGGAGATCGTCTTAGAACCGATCTACTTTGACTATAATAAATTTGATCTAAGGCCGGGAGATCAGGAGATTTTAAACAGAAACATCCAGAAGTTAAAGGAAGATCCCCAAGCTAAAATCAGAGTCGAAGGGAACTGTGATGAGCGAGGCACGGTGGAATACAATCTGCCTCTGGGTGAGAAAAGAGCAAATGCGGCCAGAGACTATCTAATCAAGTTGGGCGTCGCGCCAGACAGAATCACCATTCTCAGCTATGGCAAAGAAAAAGCGAAGCACTGCACCGATGATAAGTGCTGGTCCAACGACCGAAGAGCCGATTTTGTACTCGTCTCTCAATAAGGAGAATCTAAAAAAAGCTCAGTCGTTAAAAGTGTAGAAAAACAGAAAGAGGGGGCAGATTCACAGATCTGCCCCTTCGTCTTCTATTTATTTGACTTAGACGACAGAGTGCGACAAGTCACTTTCGGGTGGTGTTAGACATTCTTAAACATGCTACAAAGACCGTGAACTTGTCTAACCTGTGGAGAATTTATATGACCCAGGTCCACCGTCTGGTCCTTGCACTAAACCATAAAGGAAGTATAAAGAGGTGATTAGCTTTGGCTACAAAAATAAGTAAGGCTGGCTTCTTTTTTCTTGCGTTTCTTATTCTATTATCCGGCTGTGCTACTCGCTGGCAGATTGACGGACTTAAAAGAGAACTACAAGAAAGTAATCAGAGATTAGAAGATCGCACGGCTCAATTAGATAGTCTTCTAAGAGAACAAATGGAGTTGACCAACCGATTGAGGGCAGATCTTGCCAGCACCCTGGGGGGAATGGACGAAAGAATGGGAATTGTCGAAAGCAAATTGGAGGATTTGGGTCATAGATTTCCAGAACTATATCAAAAGATAGATTTGGTGAAACAGCAGGTTTCCAAAAAGGACACGGGGAAAGCCTCGGATACCAGTAAAGCCCTCATCAATGTAGATCCCAAGCAACTCTACGATGCCGCCTATCTGGATTTGACCAAGGGCAAATACGATTTAGCCATCACCGGATTTTCCAATTATCTGAAATACTTTCCCGAAACCGAGCAGGCTGACAATGCCCAGTATTGGCTGGGGGAATGCTATTACGCCAAAAAAAATTACACCAGAGCTGCCATTGAATTTCATAAAGTGTTAGAAAATTATTCAACCGGGGACAAAGTCCCCAGTGCTTTATATAAGCTGGGCTTGTCTTTGTTAGAGCTGAAAAGCGCAGGAGAAGCCAACAAATACTTCGAGGAATTGATTAACAATTATCCCAACACTCAGGAAGCCAAGCTGGCAAAGGAAAAATTAAAGAAAACCAAAAGTTAGAATCAACCCTTGGGAACCGACAGTCCGAAGGTAATGGTGGTCTTCACGCCTGATTAGTAACGTGAATCAAATCTCCAGTCTGACCAAGAGAGTATATTATTAGCTCTCTTTTCTTATATTTTGACTTTTCTCAAGTTTTCTGCGGCTTTTTCCGGGGTGGTTGAATCAATATAGAATCCGGTCCCCCATTCAATACCACCTGTCCTGGCGTAACCTGGCATTATCTCTACATGCCAGTGATAATCCTCTTCCAGGGTTTTCCAGGCTCCTCCTCTACGGAAGGTGCGGTTAGGTCCGGAATGAAGAACAAAGACGTAGGGGGGATCGTCTAATGAAATTTTCAATCTGAGCAATACTTCTTTAAGTAATGCTGCCAGGCTCAGGCCAAGCTCCTCATCTATCTGTTCAAAATCGACCGAGTGCTTTTTAGGTAAAATCCAAACCTCATGCGAAAATCGAGAGGCAAAAGGACAAATGGCAACAAAATGCGGATTGGTGCTGACGATCCTTTTCTTGGTGGTAAGCTCCTGCCTGATTATGTCGCAATAAACGCACCTTTGTTTATAATCATAGTATTCCTTAGCTCCTTTCAACTCCTCCTTCAAATTCTTGGGAGTAATGGAAAGGGCAATTAGCTGAGAGTGCGTGTGTTTAATGGCAGAAGTCCCGGCCCTCTCTCCATGGTTTTTGAAGATCACCACCGACCTAAACCTCTTATCCTTCTTTAGATCTTGAATCCTCTCTTTATATGCGCGCAGAACTTTCTGGATTTGCGAAGCCTCTAAATCGGCTAAATTGAGGATATGCTGGGGGATCTCGATAATTATCTCGTGTGCTCCCACGCTGTTCATCAAATCATACATCAGCTCCGCCCTTCTATCCAATTCCCCTTCTACCCTTAAAGCCGGGGAGATATTGGGCACCACCCTCACCTGCCAGCCCGGCTTGTCTTTTTCGGATCCTTCATTTCTCAAAGCAAAAATCTCGGAGGGAGTATATTTCTCATTCCCTTCACAGAAAGGACAAATCCCTTTCTTGCTCAGCTTTTCCATCTCTGTTAAGCTGGAGGAAGTATCTTTCGTTCTATCCGTGTTTATCACCCATCTTCCAGTGATGGGATCTCTTCTTAAAGTGGACATGGTTATAAATCCTGTTTTAAGGTTTGAAAGTTTAAAGGTTCAAAGGTTTAAAAGTTCAAAGGTTCAAGAGTTCAAGAGTTCAAAGGGTTGAAAGTTTAGAAGAAAATTTCTCTGATGCCTCCTTGACTTTTTTCGATTTTTATCTCCGGAAGGGCTTTGATGTTTATGCGAAAATAATATCCCTGCCTGTATCCGCTCACAATCCAGGTGAACCTCCCCTCCCAACAGTGCATGTCTCTATAAAGCTCGAAGGTCTGCTCGGTGATTTTCTTCTCTGCAAAATCATAGCGATTAAGATAATTCAAACTCCAATGTCTGGTCAAAGGAAGGCGCAGGGAGGTGCTGACCCAGTGATTTTCTGGGCCTCCCCGAGTCTTGCTGAAGCGATGAGAAATATCTACACTCCAGGCTTGAGTTACTTCTGTCTCTACATATTCGGTCTCTACTTCAGGTAAAGTAAGTTTTTCGGGCACCTCACTTATTTCAGAAGTTGCTCCCCTTCCCGACCTCAGGCGGGGTCCTTCGGACCAACTCCCCCGAAAACTCAGATGGGTATCAAAGCTGAAATAAATCCATCGGGGGGACACCAATTTTAATTTCCCCGTTTTTTTGTCGTAGAAATCGTGAGAGGCGGAGAAGGATAAATCAACATTTTTAATGGCAGATGATCGCAGCACTGTGGAAAGGTTCGCCAACTTATGTTCTTTGGCTAAAAAATTATAACCGGAACCGAAGTTTAAGGTAAAAAGATCAAGCTTTTTCTCAATTTCTTTATCGTCAGAGAGGAATTTGGTCTTCAGCTGGAACAAATTGCTTAAGCTGAAATTCATCGCCTTTTGCTTTCCGCCGCCGCCACCTCTTCCAGTATAATTTCGGTATTCTTCCTTGCGATCAAACTCAGGTCGCCATACGAAACCTAAATTAGGGGTCATCACATGCCTTATCCCGACCAATCTTCCTACCTTTGTAGGAAAGGTTCCGAAAATTGTGGTTCCGGCAGAAAGGCGGGTAGAATAGGTTCCCCGTCTGGCTGAGCTGTTGCCTAAGATGGGAAAGACATCGCTCATGTTTGTTCTGAAAACATAATACCAGGTTTCCTGATAGTCGAACTGCGGGTTCAAAACCAGCCAGCCGAAAAGCTTTTGAGGTGCACTGAGGTTAAGAAAATTGTCCGAAACCATGTATTTTTTCCGATCCGAATATCCCGTCATTTCTTTCTTATAGTTATAGTTAACGAAATTGGAAGAAAGAGAATAGTAAATCGAATTATACCACTTTTTGGAAACCTCACCTTTTTCTTTACTCCTGGTAGGTAAGAGTGGCAATGTGGACCTGGATAACCTTAAGGTGGGTAAAAGAGAGGAGCGGTCGTCAGAATCTAAATTCAAGGTCTGATCCAACGCTAAAGTCAAACTCGTATTTGACCATTTCTTGTTTAGGTTCATCTGCGAATGCAAGGACCTATCTCTTCTCTCGTAAGGATCCAAATTCAAGTCACGCCAAAAATCTTTATCGCTCAAGAATTTTCCGTAGGCGGAAAAAGTAACTGAAGGAGTTATGGTCTGCCCGTGGTCTATTACCAAATCCCATCGGTTGCGTCTCCATTTGGTATAGGTGGAAGTGTTCCAGCCGGATTCCCTATTATATGACCCTGAAATGCTTCCATTTAAAAGATAGCGCGCCGCATATCTGACCTGGGATTTGAAAAGCCACCCGGAACCTTCATAATAATCGAAAGCGGTCTTTAGATCCCAATAATCTGAGGCGGCCCAATAGTAACCTAAATTTCGAATGAACCTTTCGCCAGCTTGTAAATTCCCAATATCGAAAGTCAAAAATCCCGAATGCCGACCCGGTTTTATCGGAAAGACGTAATAAGGAATCGCCGCCACCGGAAGATCGGCAATATACAACACCACCGGCTTGGCAACGACCTTATCCTTGGCAATGATTTTCATTCTTTTGGAGTAGAAATGAAAATGGGGTTGGGTTTTGTCACAGGTGGTATAACTTCCCTTATCCGCAAGCAAAACCTGATCCGTTATCTTTCTCAATTTCTCGCCATGATAGGTTCCTCCCTCAAATTGGGTCACCCCCGCCTCCACCTTTCCTCTTTTGGTGCCCAAATCATAAGTCATCCTCTTCCCTTTTATCTCCTCCTTGCCATCTTTAAGCACCGGAAGATCTATCCATGTCTGATCTTCGGTGTTTTCTGTCCCCCCCGTGCTATCTTTCATCCCCTCCGCCACCAAAATCTCCTTCTCTGTATGATAATAAATTTTACCTGCAGTTAAAAGAATCTGACCATATTCAAGCCTGCTTTTCCTTTCCAGAGTTATCAAATTCTTTTCAATTAAATAGTCTATTCTATAAGCTGAATACTTTATGGTATCTTCTACGCTTCCAGAAGAGGATGAACTATCTTGAGTTTTTTCCTTGGCGAAGGAATAGGTGCCCATAGCTCCACCTTCGATCAAAACCCGTCTTATGCGATTATCGGACAAGAAAAGATCAATGGTATCCCCGGAGGCTTCATTCTTATCCCCGGAGATGCTTTTTTCTGAGATCGAGCCACTCTTTGGGGAAGGATAATATATACTGGTGGCGTTACCCGAAGCCTCCACCTCCTTTAATTTTTCGTCCTCTAACAGAAAGACCATCTTCTTGCTTGAAAGAAAACTCTCTTTTCCTGAAGCCTTAGCCAGGGAGTCATACGAAGTGAGCTCGTTCAGTGAATCGGACACTTCGAGGTGAGAAGCTTTTGCATTACCAAATACTTCGATCCTTTCCACCTTTTCATCCCGAAGGTATATCTCCATCCTCTCGCCAGAGAGACGGTCTCTTTCTTTTTCAGCTTCCGTTTTCCCTTCTAAGATTATCTTATTTTCGTTATTGAGCAAAGTCGCCGAATCGCATTTAGCTCTTATGGTCCCTTTGGTGATAACGACATCGTTTTGGGCGATCCCTACTTTTTGATCCACATAATATTTCATGCTCCGGCTGGTTATGGTAATGGTTCGACCTTGCTCACCATAAACGGTGCGATCTCCCCTATTGGGTTTTAGAATCAAAGTAGGAGATTGGGAAAACAAGACAAATTTCGTGGTGCGATCATATTCTCCATGTCCTCCGCTTATCATGGCATTTTCTTTCTTGCTCAAAAGCGTTACATTTCCATCTGCCACCACTTTCTGTGAATTCTTGTAGTAGGTG
Source organism: Candidatus Zixiibacteriota bacterium (assembly GCA_022866585.1). Classification (GTDB taxonomy): domain Bacteria; phylum Zixibacteria; class MSB-5A5; order MSB-5A5; family SM1-73; genus SM1-73. The sequence goes on from JALHUP010000093.1 coordinate 9,012, forward strand.
ACCCTGTCCGCCCAAAGAGTTTGATCCGGGTCTTCGACCTTGACGCTATCTATGAAGACCACCTGTCCGGCAGTGCGATACCAGACCGCCCTCTCGCTTTCCAGAGTTACCTCACCGTGCTTGAATTTGACGTTGCCGATCAAATTGAGCATGACATTATCCTTCTCCATTCTCAACTCGGAAAAATCGGCATTCAAAAGCTCAATGGATTCGCTTCGCTCACCACGAGTCGGCTCTTTTTCGGACTTCTGGAGAAACTGCTCAGAGGAGCTTGCGCAAGGATAAGTTTGCGGAGACAAAAGAAAAAGAACAAAAATGATTATGAAAAGAAAGAAATCTCTTTTATTCATTTTCAGGTATCATATAAGTAACTGAATCAAAGTTATCCATCCTTTTATACGAAAGATGATCTCGTTTATATTCCTTTCGGCTTGATGATTGCTTTCGCACATGGTTTAAGATATTTAAAACAAAACTAAAGATCAAGATTTTAAACATAAAAAAAACCGCCTTCAGGCGGTCCGTATATAAA
>JALHUP010000003.1 GCA_022866585.1 Candidatus Zixiibacteriota bacterium
AGATGGCCAGATATAGAGAAGCGAATTGCAAGCTTTGTAGACGGGAAGGAGAGAAACTTTTCTTAAAAGGCACTCGCTGTTATAGCGAAAAATGCGCATTCGACCGCAGAGCTTATTCCCCGGGTGAACATGGGCGCTCGATGAGAAGAAAAGGATCCGAATATGCGCTCAGACTCAGGGAGAAACAAAAGGTTCGTAGAATCTATGGGATCTTAGAAAGACAGTTCAGAAACTATTTTGAGCGGGCGGCCAAAGAGAAAGGTATAACCGGGCAACATCTGTTGAGGATGTTGGAATGTCGGCTCGACAATTTAGTCTATCGATTAGGATTTGCTCCCTCTAGAAAAGCTGCCAGGCAGTTAGTTTTACATCGACATTTTTTTGTCAATAACCGAACGGTGAACATCCCCTCCTACCAGCTCAAACCGGGTGATGTTGTCACCGTAAGAGAGAAAAGCAGAAATTTGGACTTAATCCATCAAGCCCTAAGGGAGGGGAGAGGTGCGGAACTGCCTTATCTGCGGTTAGACAAAGCCCGCCTGGAGGGTGAGCTCTTGGAATCTCCGAAAAGAGAGGATATCCCGGTCATGGTCCAGGAACAGCTGATTGTCGAGCTTTATTCTAAATAATCCAGGACCGAATTTCGTTTGTCAAAAAAATCATAAAAAAGCGTGTGGACTAAGAATCTTGAAGAGTATTTTCTCTTTGTTTCCTTGAAAGGAGGAATCAAGGGATGAAATGGAAGAGTTTGCAGATGCCCAAAGATATCCAGATAGAAGACGCCACCAGGACTGATAAATACTCCAAATTTACCATTGAGCCATTGGAGAGGGGATTTGGAACCACTATAGGAAATGTCCTTCGCCGAACTCTTTTGTCTTCCATTCAAGGGGCGGCGCCGGTGGCAGTGAGAATCGATGGGATTTTGCACGAATTCTCCACTATCCCCGGAGTATATGAAGATGTGACCGAAATCGTTCTGAACATCAAGAGGTTGAGATTGAAACTCCTGGGGGATGAACCTAAGACCTTACGTCTGGAGGCAAGCAAGAAGGGGGAATTGACCGCAAAAGATATAAAAACGAATGGAGATATTCAGATTTTGAATCCTGATCTGCAGATTGCCCAGCTCACCGAGGATACTAAATTTAAAATGGAAATAGATATTGGGGTGGGAAGAAGCTACGTCACCTCGGAGCAGAACAAAAGGCCGGATGCCCCGGTCGGCACCCTATTTTTGGATGCGATGTTCTCTCCGGTTCAAAAGGTTAACTTTGAGGTGGAGAACACCCGGGTGGGCCAGCGCACCGACTATGACAAGCTGATTTTGGAGATCTGGACAGATGGGAGCCTGACCCCGGAGGATGCCCTCTGCTATGCCTCAAAAACCCTAAAAAATCACCTCCAGCTATTCATAAAACTGGATGAAGAGTTGCCAATGGCGGCGGAGGAGGTGGTGGATGAGACTACCTTAAGAGTCAGGAATCTTTTGAAGACCAGAGTAGATGAGTTAGAGCTTTCAGTCAGGTCCTCCAATTGTCTAAGAGCTGCCAATATCCAGACTTTGGAAGATTTGGTGCAGAAGACTGAATCGGAAATGCTTAAGTATCGGAACTTCGGAAGAAAATCACTTACCGAATTGAATACCGTCCTTGCGGAACTGGGGCTTTCTTTCGGCATGGATGTTTCCAAATACAAGGAGCCCCCGAAAGAGAAATGAGTTTTGAGATCCAGAATTCGGAGTGATCCCAAATATCTTAGATTGAAGATTGCAAGCGAAAGGTTGGTTTCTTTTTTATGAGGCATGGGAAAAAGACAAAAAAATTGAGCCGGACCAAAAGTCATCGCAAGGCCATGTTGGCTAATATGGCGGCTTCTTTATTTTTATATCATGTCATTAAAACCACCGATGCCAAAGCCAAAGAGGTGAGAAAACTGGCGGATAAGCTGATCACCTTAGCCAAAAGGGGTGACCTTCATGCGCATCGCCAGGTATACGATGTGATCAAAGATAGAAAGTTGGTGAAGAAACTATTTGATGAGATTGCACCTAAATTAAAGGATAGGGAGGGCGGCTACACCAAAGTTTTAAAGTTAGGAACGCGGAGAGGTGATGGGGCTTCTCTTTCTGTGGTTAAGCTTCTGGTGGAAAAACCACCGTCCGAAGAGAAAAAAGGGAAAAAGGAAAAAGGAGAAAAAGAAGCCAAGCCCAAAAAAGAAGCTGAAGCCAAAGATGCCAAGAGAAAGAAAATAAAAGAAGAAACGAAAGAAGCTCAAGAAGAGGCCAAAGAACTTGAGGCGGAAGAGGGGAAAGAAGAAATCCAAGGCTTAGAAGAATCGGAATCCAAGGAGACTTAACCAGAAAAAGAGTATTCAAAAATCAAAGATTTGCTTATTCTACTCCGATGTTAAATCTAGCAACCGCGGGTTTTAAAAACCTGCGGTTTTATTTTTCGTAAAAATATATTGACTGAGTTTCCCGTAA
>JALHUP010000094.1 GCA_022866585.1 Candidatus Zixiibacteriota bacterium
AGAGGAGGCAGGAGAAAGAGGAGAAGAATGCAAACTATCATCGGATAGAGAGAAGCGATGGATCATTCTCACGCTCTTTCACGCTTCCCACTCCTGTTCAGCCCGACAAGGTAAAGGCAACTTACAAGGACGGCATCTTGAGGATCACCTTGCCCAAAACTGAGGAAGTCAAGCCGAAGGAGATTCCGATCAGCGTTGAATAAGTAACTCAGTCAATCCGGCGGACAGCTTGACTCACAGGCTTAAGAAATTCGTCTCTCGTTTATCGGTGGCGAGGCTCGATGTTCGTTAACCGAGCTTCGATGACTATGGGTCAGGTTGTCCGCCAAGGACATGCTCGGCTACTCGGATTTGGAGTAGCGAGACCCCGCCTTCGGCGGGGCTCTGTTACTCCTGAGTATTTAAAGGAGGAATACAATGGGTAAAATAATTGGTATAGACTTAGGAACCACCAACTCGTGTGTGGCGGTGATGGAGGGGGGAAATCCGGTGGTTATTCAGAATGCGGAGGGGTCAAGAACGACTCCCTCAGTAGTAGGTTTTATCAAGACCGGGGAAAGATTGGTTGGTCAGGTGGCTAAAAGGCAAGCTATAACCAATCCGGAGAATACCGTCTTCTCTATCAAGAGATTCATGGGACGAAAATATCGAGAGGTCGGAACTGAGATAAAAACTGTTCCTTTTAAAGTGATTGAGGGACCCAATGGCGATGCCAGAGTGAAAATACAGAGCAAGGAATATTCGCCACCTGAAATCTCAGCTATGATTTTGCAGAAGATGAAGCAGACTGCAGAGGATTATCTTGGTCACAAGGTAACCGAAGCGGTGATTACAGTCCCCGCATATTTCAACGACAGTCAGAGACAAGCGACTAAAGATGCGGGCAGAATTGCAGGTTTAGAGGTAAAAAGAATCATCAATGAGCCAACTGCCGCATCTTTAGCTTATGGATTAGACAAAAAGAAAGACGAAAAAATCGCAGTCTATGATTTGGGCGGCGGAACCTTCGACATTTCCATATTGGAGTTGGGAGACGGTGTTTTTGAGGTCAAGTCAACCAATGGCGACACCCATCTCGGTGGTGACGATTTTGACAAACGGATCATCGACTGGATCGTGTCTGAATTTAAAAAGCAGGAGGGGATCGATCTGTCCAAAGACCCCATGGCTTTGCAGAGACTCAAAGAGTCTGCGGAAAAGGCAAAATGCGAGCTTTCCTCAACTTTGGAAACCAACATAAATTTACCTTTTATTACCGCAGATGCGAATGGTCCTAAACATCTTAATTTAACTTTGACCAGAGCTAAATTGGAACAATTGGTGGATGATTTGATTGAGAGAACCATAGAGCCTTGTAAAAAAGCTTTGGCTGATGCGGGTCTTTCGGTGGATCAAATCAATGAGGTGGTTTTGGTCGGTGGAATGACCCGTATGCCCAAAGTTCAGGAGACGGTCAAAAGGCTTTTTGGCAAGGAGCCTCACAAAGGAGTTAATCCGGATGAAGTGGTAGCTGTGGGAGCCGCCATTCAGGGTGGAGTCTTAGCAGGTGACGTCAAAGACGTCGTGCTTTTGGATGTTACTCCATTATCTTTAGGCATTGAAACCTTAGGCGGTGTCTTCACCAGTCTGATAGAAAGGAATACCACCATACCGACCAGAAAAAGCGAGATCTTCACCACTGCGGAGAATAATCAAACCTCTGTGGAGATTCACGTGCTTCAGGGTGAAAGACCCATGGCTATTGATAATAAGACCATCGGAAGATTTCATCTGGATGGTCTTCCCCCCGCTCCAAGGGGAATACCCCAGATAGAGGTTGCCTTTGACATAGATGCTAATGGCATTCTGAACGTCTCTGCAAAAGACAAAGCTACTGGCAGACAGCAAAGCATCAGAATCGAGGCATCCAGTGGTCTTACCGAAGCTGAAAAACAAAAGATGGTGAAAGACGCAGAACTGCATTCCGCAGAGGATAAAAAGAAGAAAGAGGAAGCAGACATAAAGAATAGAGCCGATCAGATAGTTTACGAGACCGAGAAAGGTTTAAGAGAATACGGAGACAAGTTGGATTCGGACACTAAAGCCAAAGTGGAAGCGGCTATGGGAAGAGTTAGGGAGGCTTTGAAAACTAACCGAATCGATGAGATAAAATCAGCCACCGAAGCGCTTACCACGGTCTGGCACGAAACCACAAGCAAGATGTATCAACATACAACCTCAAGCACTCAGGAACAAAGAACATCCTCTCAATCAGAACCTAAAGAAGGAAAGTCTGCCAGTGGCAGATCCGCCTCTGGTGGAAAAAGTGGCGAAGGCGAGCCAGTAGATGCAAATTACGAGGTGGTGAAGTAACTAATCGTTGGTTTGGGGTGCCCTTCAGGGTGAATCCTTCAGGATGAACCCTCACCCCGAACCATGATTGGTGTGGGGTAAGGGTACCCCGCACTAACGATTACATCATATTCGGATTGGGCAAAAAGTGCTTGACACGGTGCTGCAAATCGTTTAGATTCATAACCAGTTAAGTTGCAAAAAAGAGTGCGACAGGGATCGTGCAATAAAGCTAAGCAGAAGGGAGAAGCTTCTTCAATGCTGAATAATGATTCTTGTTTTCCATTCCGTCGATATTACTTGAGTCAACGTAGTATTAGGAGGGACTATGGAGATATCCCAGTTTACTATTCGGATAATGGTCTTATTCCTACCCGGGATAATTTCATGCCTAGTAGTAGCAAGCCTGACAGTCTGGAAGGAAATAAAGACTTTCCATTTCGTAGTTTTCGCTTTCGTGCTGGGCTTTTTCTCGTATTTTACCTATGCGCTTCTATTGAAGTTAATCAACTTAGCACCTTGGATTACCACCAATGCACACGTTAGATTTCTGCCAGCACTCCTAAACGCCGAGAACAACATTGAATTTACTGAAATCCTTTGGGTTAGCCTCGTATCAGTAATTGATGGTTTGCTACTATCATTTGTAATAAACAAGAAATACTTTCATCGAATTGCTCAAAAGCTAAACATAACCAATAAATTCCCGGAGCTAGACGTGTGGGATTATTTGTTCAATTCTTCTGATAACACGCAATTGGGTTGTTGTAAGGGACATAAAAAACGATTTAGTTTTCGAAGGTTGGGTTGAAGCATTTTCTGATACAGTTAAGGATAACGAACTCTTTATTAGAGATGTGTTCGTTTTTAGAAATTCCACCGGAGAAAAACTCTATGAAGTTCCGGGACTTTACATAGCAAGAAACCGAGACGAAGTAACGATTGAGTTCGGTGCTCTAGAATTTACAGAGCTAAGAGAACGTAAAGTCGTTAATGATAAGAAAGGAGACTCAAGAAATGAGTAAAAAAGGTCTCATAACCAACGGTAAAATGGTTAAGGCTGGCAGAAATCCTAAACCAAAAACGTTAAGACCATCTACACAACCTCAAGCTCAATGTCCGCGGAATTCTAATACAAGTAAAAGCGAATAAGATTAAGGCATACTGGCAGAATCTTGGTTCTTGAGCGTGCCAAGTCCTTTGATTTTGCATGTTATTATCCCGTCGGGTCAGGGGATCTGATGGGTACATAACTAATGCAGATGCATCAGTTCGTAGCCGCAACCTTATGGTTACCAACAAATTATATTGGCAATTTGGAAAGAGGAACATAAAGAGTGGGCTTGCTTGCGCTGCGGAGGATTCGCTACCGCACTCCCTAGCGGATTTGTCAAACTAAATAGTTGATGACCATTAGGTTGCGCAAGCATTTTTTCACAGGCTGAAGCCTGCGGCTACAAAAACCCAATCAAATACTAGATAAAAGCTTGCGTAGAAATACAATCTGAGCAGAGGTTAGGCAAGGAGTGCAGGATATGCCCACTTACGAATATGAATGTGAAAAGTGTCATCACCTATTTGAACAGGTTCAGAAGATAACCGATGAGCCGGTTAAGGTCTGCCCTATTTGTGGGGGGAAGGTCAAAAGATTGATTTCCGGCGGCGGAGGTTTTTTGTTCAAAGGAAATGGGTTTTATATCACCGATCACCGAAGCGAGTCATATAAGAAAAGAAAGAAAGAAGAAACTGGCTCAATAACTAAAGACGATAAAAAGGCAAAAAACCATTCCGGCAAAGAACCTGCGGAGAAAAAATAAAAGGCAGGAAATTCGGGCTTACTAGCTCAAAAAGTTGTTATGGCAAGAGGCGAGATTTTTCTCGCCTTTTTGCATTTTGGTTATTGCCCTTATGGGAGTTATTCTAAATTGATCAATGCCACCCTCCCCCTACCCCCTCCCGTCAAGGGAGGGGGAATTCAGAGTTGACAAAACAAATTCCTGAGTTTATTTTGTTTTTTGTGAAACTGCGATGGAGGATATGATATTCTATGGCGCAGAAAGATTATTACGAGACCTTAGGGGTATCCGAGAACGTAACTCCTGAGGAGATCAAGAAGGCTTATCGAAAATTAGCCAAAAAATACCATCCGGATGCAAATCCCGGGAGTAAGGCGGCTGAAGAGAAATTCAAGGAGATCTCGGAGGCACATGAGGTGCTCTCCGATCCGGAGAAAAAAAGACAATACGATCAACTCAGGCAGATGGGC
>JALHUP010000095.1 GCA_022866585.1 Candidatus Zixiibacteriota bacterium
ATATTCTAATTGAGGATGGCACAATCAAAGAAATCGGTAAAGTTAATTATATAGATGAAGAAAACCTGACACAGATTGATTGCTCCCACAAATTTGCTCTTCCCGGACTTTTTGAATGTCACGGTCATTTAGCTTGGGTAACAACATTGGAGGATAAAGTTAAAAAACAGACACTGAAAGAATTCGTTGTTAAAGGAATCACTCAGGTACGTGACGTTGCTGGTCCTGTCAAAATCCTGAAACGTCTAAAAGATGATATTTCAAATGGAGAGTTCTTAGGACCTGATATTTTCTATTCTGGACCGATGCTTGAGAAGAGTCCACTGACTTGGGAAGCGAATAATAAATTTCTACCCGGAATTACTGTCGCCATCAATTCTAAGCAAGATGCAAAAAACATCGTTGAAGAAATATCGAATGAGGGGGCTAGTCTGGTTAAAACATTTGGGAAGTTTGACCTGGATGTTTTCAAGTATTTGCTGGATGAAGCAAAAGAGCATAACCTCCCTGTTACTCATGACCCCGGTCCGACATTTTTTCATTCAGTTCCAATGGATAGGGGGATTGATTTAGGCATCAGATGTTTTGAGCATGGAAAATCTCCGTGGTATGTTGTGTTGAAGGATGATTTGAAATCAGAGCATGATAGTCTGATAGATGCTGATCCAAAAGCCAAAGAGGCTTTCATTACCAAAGTGATGGCGTTAGGTATTGAGTCCATTTCGTTGACAAAACTGCAACAATTGATAGATAAAATGCTTGACCATGACGTTTATTTCTGTCCAACTTTATATCCTTTTAAGTATCTTGCGAACCACCCGGAAGAATATAGCAAAGATGAACCAGATAAGTTTAAGAAACGTTTTGAAATTATGTATAAAACAGGGCGTGTTTTTACAGAAGAAATCATTAAACAAAGTGCAAAGATTCTTGTTGGTCATGACGGATATAATCCTGAATTTACGTTTAACGAAATAGAGTTATTGAAAGAGCTTGGTCTTTCGGAGTCGGAGATTATCAAAGGCGCAACCATATATCCGGCTCTGTGGCTGGGAATTGCCGATCAGATAGGATCTATTTCTCCAAACAAAAAGGCAAATATCTTGATCTTAAATAAGAACCCGCTTGAGGATATTCAAAATATAAGGACTACCCATGCAGTTTTACAGAATGGGAAAGTCGTATTTCAAGAACAAAACATCTAAAAACAGAATAATTACATTTTGCAAATGTGCCAGTCTTAGGTGAAGACTTTCATATAATAATAGCTGTTTCAGGAGGACGATAATTCTATGAGTAAGGATAGAGAGGAAGTAGACTGGTCGGAAGCGTGCTGGAAGGAAATGTTGATAGATCAGCGCAAGTTCATGTGGCACCAGGATACGTTGGATAAGTTCGCCATCTGGCTGGATCTTGTGCCCGGGATGACGGCAGTGGACGTCGGCTGTGGGTTAGGTAATTTGGGTTACATCTATTGGCACTATTTCGGCAAAGGCGGGCGTTACTTCGGTGTCGACATATCCTCAAAGCTTGTCCAAGATGCGACGGAAGCGGCGAAGAATTGGGCAACCGGCGGGGAAGCCAAATTTATCGCGGGTGACGCCTACAAACTACCGTTTTCCGACAATTTTGCCAATTGGGTTATGTGCCAGACTCTTTTGATGCATCTGGAAAAACCCGAACTCGCTCTATCTGAGATGGTGCGCGTGGCTAAACCGGGAGGGCTTATCATGTGCAACGAACCGGATAACCTATCGAGTGCGCTGGCAAAATCCTGTTGGTCTCTACCGGAGCTGGATATAGAGGAAGAAGTGTTACTCAAGAAAGTGTATTTGATTTGCCACAAAGGTTCCATTAAGCTGGGACGAGGTGACGACAGCATCGGCTCACAGGTTCCTGTGATGATGGAAAAGCTGGGTCTTGTTGATATTGAAGCCCGATTGAATGACAAGGTAGAATTTTTGCATCCACCCTACGAAGGTCCCCAACAACAGAACAGTATATACATGATAAAGAAACGCATATTGGACCAGAGTGAATTCTGGATGGAACGCACCCGTGAAGAGTTTCTGGCAGGAGGCGGCGATCAGGATGAGTTTGAGCGGTATCGAAAACTATCAGACAAGGTCAAGCTCATCTTCCAGAAGCAACTTGTGGATGGAGTGTATACTACCTGCGGCCACGGTTTCTTCTATGTAATTAAAGGAAGAAAGCCAAAATGATCAAAGGCTCACGCAATCGTGTGTTGATAACATATACCTTGTCGTTGTTTTTTCCGTCACGGATGGGGGTGTCCATGATGAACGAAAAAAATGTTGACAGGATGGATAATAGGCGTATATTATGGGCATAGAATCAGGAGGTAATTGTTATGCGAAAAGAGAAGATAAATATCACCTTAGACAAGGACTTGATAGAATACGCCAAACTTTATGCAGAAGAACAAAGGACATCCGTTTCCGAGATTTTTACCCAGTTTCTTCTTAATCTAAAACGTGTCAAAGAAGGTGACCCGACCCAGATAATTCTTGCCGACCCGGATTTCAGGGAAAGCCTTTTGGAGACCATTTCCAGAATCAAGTCTGGTAAGGTGAAATGGTCCAAGTATAAAGAGGTCTTTTGATGGAAGTTCTTTTCAGCGACGCCTTCGTCAAATCTCTCAAAAAACATAGCTCTCTAAAAAAGTCCATTAAGAAAAAAGTGGATATGATTATAGAGAATCCTCTCACTTTGGGTGAACCGCTGAGAGGCAATTTCAGGGGATATTATAGCTGTCCGGTCAAGAAGAATTTTCTGATTATTTACCTATACTGTTGGATATGTCGGAAAAAAGGAGATGACCAAATACTCCTCTGTAGTGATTGCCATAAATGCTCGGAGGATACCATTAAGTTTGTTGATTTGGGACCCCATAATCGAGCCTATGGAAGAAAGTAAGAATCCTGGGTTGGTGACGGACATTGTCCATTCGCGGCGAATCCTTCAGAACGAGCCCATTCAGGATGAACCCGTTACCATAAAGCATCACGGACAGGGGTCCGTGACGAACAAGAGTCTTAGAAAAGATGCTATCTCACTAAAATCTACTGGTTTCTTCATCCAAAGACTTTAGAGTTTGAGCCGAAAGATCAATGCCTAGTGTTTTGTCAATTAAATAACATTGTATCTCTTGGGTTTCGTTTAAAAGGATTACGGTTTCGGTGAAGTATCGTTTAAAAAGTCATCTAGTCGTTTATTCGTATGAATGCATACGCATCGTCTAAAATGCAACAGATGAAACCGAGAAACGACACCCGATACGTGGCCGAAACCCAAACCGACTCGTATGAGTGCATGCACATAAACGATAAACATAGAAATCTTATTTTGTAGAAAGAACACTATACAAGAAGAAAAATCTCCTAAAAGTGGTTTAAAAGCATGAGTGATCAACTTGAAGTTTTAAAAATGGTGGCAGGGAGGTTAAATCAGGCAGGACTCCTCTATATGATTACTGGTTCTATATCAGTTAATTATTATGCCATTCCCAGGATGACTCGAGATATTGATATAGTAATTGAGTTGAAAGAAAAAGATGTGGAAAAAATTTATTCTTTGTTTTCTAGCGATTTTTACATTGACAAAGAGTCTGTTCAGAAAGCAGTGAGGGAAAAAGGGATATTCAACATCATCCACAACACTTTGATTGTCAAGATTGATTTTATCATCCGTAAGGAGGACGCTTACAGGATGGAGGAATTTAGACGTCGGCGGAAAACCAGAATTGAGGAAATAGAAGTATTTCTGACTACTCCGGAAGACCTCATCCTATCCAAACTTTACTGGTCTAAGGATAGCCGCTCTGAGATGCAGATTTCCGATGTGAAAAATCTGTTACAGGGTGTCGAAGACTTGGACAAAGAATATATGAAGCGTTGGGCGGATTATCTTGGAATTTCTGAATTTTACTTGGAAGTCTCGTCGGGTTAATGCGGAGCATATTCAAATCATGAAAGATACCATCCCCCAAATAAGTGTGCAATTTAATAAAATGATGATGACGCTTAGTGGAGAGGAACGTTTTAGGATGGGTTTTTCGATGAACGAGGACTCACGCAGGTTAGTTATCGCCTCTTTGCTCAACCAAAAACCGGAGGCGACTTCGGCAGAAAAACGCTTGCTTTTGTTCGATCGATTTTACGGCAAAGAGTTTGACCAAAAAACCCGTGAAAAAATTTTGAAGGTGCTTTTGCGAAGGACTGAAACAGAATGAAAATAGAAAAAATAGGGGAATTCGGGTTAATCGAGTTAATCAAAAGAAGAATTTTTTCCAAAGATAATAGTGTGCTGGTAAACATCGGTGACGATGCGGCGGTGATCGAACCCTCTAAAGATAAGCTTTTGATCTTTACCACTGATACTTTGATGGAGAAGGTTCATTTCGACTTGAAGTATTTCACCTTTGAACAGATTGGATGGAAAGCTATGGTAGCGAATCTGAGTGATATTGCGGCTATGGGAGGCTTGCCCAAATTCGCTCTGGTCACCATCGGGCTTCCCGTCTCCATTTCGGTGGAAAATGTAATCTCAATTTACGATGGAATGAACGAGGTTGCCAAAAGATATAAGTGCAAAATAATCGGAGGAGATACG
>JALHUP010000096.1 GCA_022866585.1 Candidatus Zixiibacteriota bacterium
CACTTCTTCTTTATTTAGCTCATATAATTTGAAGACCAGGGCATCTATGGAATTATCCGTATCCTGAATCTCCTTTTCTATCTGGCTTAAGTGCAAATTACCTTTTGGGAATTGTTTGTGGAATTTGGTTTTAAATTCCTTCATAATCAGATTGATCATCCTAAGATTGTATCTGGGATCATGAATTTTTCCTGAGCTTTTGAATACTGGAACTTCCAATCTTCCCAAAATCACATCCAAAACCTTAGGTAAAGACTTAGTAGTCCACTTCTTTCTTCTTTTGTTTTCTTCTAAATATTTTCGCACAGAATAAAACAGAAACAACCGAAAATCTTCATCGGCAATTTTTAACCTCAAAGCAACTTGTCTTTCGCCCTTAAGCAAAACGGAGAAGACCAGCGTTTTTCTTTCGTCTTCTAAAAAGATTTTGGAAACCTCGTCGGTCAAGTTAGCGACTTCTGTTGCTTTCTTATCTATCTTTTCAATATATTCAGGCTTCTCATAATACGCCTTGCTAAAAGACTGAAATTCATGCGTGTGATTGTTTAACACCTGTTCAAAGATTTTCAGAAGCTCGTTTTTCTGCTTGTTTCTTTCCAACATGATGTCAACGTATTTGACTAATTGGGCGTGCCTTGCTTTCTCAGAATGATTTGAAAAATCTATTACATGAACAGGTATGTTTTGAAGAGGCTTCTTTTTGATTTTTGGAAAAAGCTGTTTTCTATCATAAAACATCACTCGCCAAAAACTTGTAATAGCCTTAGAGTTAATTATCGCTAACAAATATTTGATGCGGTAATCTCCTAATTCCTTAGCTGTCAAATTGTAAATAGTATTGAGTGTACAATATTTATTCACATCAAGCGTACCTTTAGGTTCCGAACCTATCTGCAAAACTATAATTTTTTCTTTTGCGAAATGGACTCTTGGCTCGCCTCCACTTTTGATGGCTGAGGGAACGAATTTTACATATCTTTCCTTTGGGGTAAGACAGTATCTTTGTATATCTTCTCCATCCAAAGCCCTTTTGTAGGTTTGGTCGATTCTTGTACCGGACACATACTTTTTTCTGTCATATGTTTGAATGCCGAAATATACCCTCAATAACGAGCCTAACGGTATGCTGTTATGTTGAATCTTGTTTGCTATCTCAACGACACCAGAAGCCAAGTTAATGTTAAATACATATCCGTGTTGTTCTTCAAATATTTTCTGCTTGATCTGACCAATTGGAAGGATACTTATCTTGTGATCTTGTTTTGCCCCGAAATCAAAGATGGAAACTTCATTTTCGCTTCTTGCTTGAGCATTTTCTTGCCTCTTAAAAACTACAATAGAATTATCTACCTCGGCTGATTCAAAAACAGTTTCGGGAATCATACTAATGTTTTTGATCGCGCAGAGACTTAGAATGTATTCTCTCAAACGATTTGTATGTTTATTGATAAGGAATGTATTCGGAACAATGAAGCTATGAAACCCATTAAGATTTAGTAGTGAGATGGCTTTTTCTAAAAATAAGTGATATGAATCTATTTTATATTGCGCCACTTTAAAGTTTGACTCTACATAATCCAAAACTTCTTTTGGGGTGTTTGAAATCTGCATAAGTAGATACGGTGGGTTTCCAATAACCACATCAAAACCTTTTTGATCTTCTGGTTTTTCCGAATCGAAAACTTCAGGGAATTCAAATTCCCAATTGAAAGATCTTTTTTCTTCGGGGTGGTCGAAATACTTCTTTAAGGATTCATTAAGCTGAGAGTTCACCTTTTGTCTTAACTGGTCTATTTCCTTCATCAATTCCCGTTTTTCCTCATCATCCTCAGCCTGTTTTAGTCTTCTTCTTAGCTCTATGTGTTGAGTGATTTTGCTTTTGAATTTTTCTAAATCCTCCCTCTTTTCCACTCCCGAAATCAAAGAGTTTCCCACCTTGACATTTTGATTCAAAATCAAGGGGAGCTTTTTGTCCCTCATCTTCTCAAAGGCTTTGATCACCAAATTTATGGTGGCGATCTCGCAGGCGGCGGGATCTAAATCCACACCGTAAAGATGATCTTCTAATATTTTTTGGGGATAATCAGCAACTCTTGATGGCAGACGTTTGAACTGCTCCTGTCTTTCAAACATATCCGAGTTGCTATTTATCTTTGATAATTCAACCTGCTTTTCGGTTATCTTTGCATTGAGTTTCTCATAAAAATTAGCCAAAACATCAAAGGCATAAATCAAAAAAGAACCTGAGCCACAAGCGGGGTCTAAAATTTTTAAATCTTTAGCTTTTTCGCCTGCCTCTAATCCATATTGATCTTCTAACTCTTTTAGTTTAACTCCTAAGGTGTTGCCCACGATGTAACGCACGATATAGGAAGGAGTGTAGTAGATACCTGCTTGCTTCCTCACCCTTTGATCCACTTCCGCTTCTATTCTTCCATTTTTCAAACTGAAGCGATAGCCTAAATAGCTTTCATAAGTTGCTCCCAGAATATCGGCGGTCATCTTTCGGAAGGAGATGTGACAAAGCTCCGTTAAGACTCTGGCAAAGGCGGAATTAGAAATAAAGACCATCTCACAAGGATGACCGGGAGCGAAGATGGTAGTGTTATGATGTTCGTCCATCATGTGAGAAAGATCAATGAATTCTTTCAAA
>JALHUP010000097.1 GCA_022866585.1 Candidatus Zixiibacteriota bacterium
ACGGTGGTGGCTCGGACTTTGCTCCCCGGGAACGTGGAGCCCTTCAACGTGGCAAACGTCTTGGGCATTCCACCTGAAGACATAATGTATCACATGCTAAGAAAAGAAGGAGAGCGAGTAAAACAGGGAGAAGTCATAGCCAAGAGCAAGAGCTTTTTCGGGTTGTTCAGCTCCGAGTGCAAATCCAAAGCCGAAGGGACGGTGGAAAGCATCTCTTCAGTTACCGGACAGGTGTTGATCCGGGGAAACCCCATTCCGGTGGAGATAAAAGCATATTTAGATGGCGAGGTGATAGAAGTGTACGAAAGAGAAGGGGTGGCAGTTTCCACCTGGGGATCCTTTATTCAGGGCATCTTCGGGATCGGGGGGGAGACCCAGGGGGAGATTTGTGTGGTTACAAAAGATAATACCGAAATCTTAACTGACAAATTAATTGACAAAAATTGTAAAGACAAGGTGGTGGTGGGAGGAAGCCTGGTGACCGCTGATGCCATAAAGAAGGCAATCAGCATGGGAGCAAAAGGGATTGTGGTTGGGGGATTCAGCGATAAAGATTTAAGAGACTTTTTGGGATACGATCTGGGCGTAGCCATCACCGGATCAGAGGAATTGGGAATCACCTTGGTGATCACCGAAGGATTTGGACAGATAAATATGGCGGAAAAGACGTTTAATCTATTGAAGTCCAGGGAAGGGCAGATGGCTTGCATAAACGGAGCTACCCAGATCAGAGCCGGGGTGATCCGTCCGGAGGTGGTGATTCCCGTCAGGGAGGATGTCCATAAAAAAGAAAAAAGAGAAGAGTTCGAAAACATAGGTTTGACTGTAGGCTATCCGATCAGGGTTATTCGGGAGCCATATTTTGGACGATTGGGAAAAGTGAGTGCACTCCCCCCCGCTTTACAAAAGCTTGAATCTGAGTCCTCGGCGCGGGTATTGGAGGTGGAGTTTGAAGACGGGACTAAAGCCATAATCCCCCGGGCTAATGTGGAGATGCTGGAGGAGTGACTTTGTTTAAAATTTGAGCGGAGTTGAAGTTTTTTCTTGACTTAAATTGAGAATGGTGGTAAATTGAGCTACAATCAGGGGGTGGTGATAGAGTAATTTTTAAATTTGCAGAGTAGCGGACTGTAACAAAAGTTCAGGGTGTATGTAATTGCTCAATTTATTGAGCATTGTCGTCAGTACGCCTGATAAATCAGGCAACTACAATAGGGAACAAATTTATGTTACACGCCAGTAGAATAAACCAAGGGTATAGCTTTAGTGACTGCATTAACAGCCGTTTTTAATTAGACCTTCTTGATGTTAGAATCCAGGAAGGTCTTTTTTTATTTGAGCGAAAGAAAGAAACACGTGACCAAAGCAAGAGCAGGAAAATCGGTAACGTTAGATCTCAGTTTTCTTTTCTTAATCTTCCTTGCGCTTTTTCTTTTATTCGGGCAGTCCATTTTAGCGGAGGAAGTTCCGACCGCTCAAGAGGAAATCGCCATACCAAAAGACTCTGTTCTTCCTGTCCCTCCCACTAACGTGATCGCCAAGGATATCCCTAATGACAAAGGGGGCGCTATCACCATCAGCTGGGAGAGATCAGCTGACGATGGAGGAGGAGCAAAGAACGTAACCGGATACGAAATCCTCAGATCCACCAAGAGAGACGAGGGTTACGAACACATCGGAAATGCTCCTCCGGGTGCCACTTCCTTCTCTGACAACGTTACTAAAGATAAGGTGCTGTATTTTTACAAGATCAGAGCGATCTCCCCTACGGGGACATCTGAATCGGAGCCAAGCGCTCTCGCTTTTTCCAAGAGACAATGGTTCGATTTCAGCCGATTGAGTTTATTTATCCTTTCCTTGATAATCGTGTTTGCCATCTTTTACTTCATAGAAAAAGCCAAATCTGAAAAGGGACTTTTTATACGGAAGATTGCCGGTCTGGAGGCGGTGGACGATGCGGTGGGTCGAGCAACGGAGATGGGACGAAAGATAATCTTTATACCCGGGATCATGGATATGGACAGTATGCAGACCATCGCGGGCGTCACTATTTTGGGAAGGGTAGCAAAGTTAGCGGCGGAATATGAGGCTAAACTGGAAGTGCCGGTCTCAAAATCGCTGGTTATGGTGACATGCAGGGAAGTGGTAAAGGAGGCATACTTAAACGCTGGAAGGCCGGATGCCTATAATGATGATATGGTTTACTACCTCACCGATGATCAGTTTGCCTATGCCGCCGCATTGGACGGGCTTTTTTTAAGGGATAGGCCTGCGGCCGTTTTTCTTCAAGGTCAATTTTATGCAGAAGCTTTGATTCTGGCAGAGACCGCCAACTCAGTAGGAGCTATTCAGATCGCAGGGACGGCCATGCCCACCCAGCTCCCATTTTTTGTTGCCGCATGCGACTATACTTTGATCGGAGAGGAGCTTTTTGCCGCCTCTGCTTACCTCTCCAAAGACCCTAAGCTTTTGGGGAGTTTGAAAGGACAAGATGTGGGCAAGTTTATCTTTCTTTTAGCTATTTTGATAGGAGTAGTCTTCCTCACCCTGAATTCAGTTTTGGGATTGAACCTTCCCGATTTAAGAGAGCTTTTTAAAGGAATATAACCGGAGATAGATATGCGAAGAGAGGTTCCTTTAGTTTTGACCGCCATTGTCGGGATCACCATGATAATCGCCCACTTCATCCCCCCTTTGAACATCTTGAAAAATTTATTCGAAGACTGGTTCTTCATCATAGCCGCATTCGCCATCTACCTGGGGATCTTGAATCTGATTCTGATTAATGGAGACAAGATCTATAAGAAGCAAAAAGGTTGGCCCTTTGGGGTGGTGGTGATTTTGGGATTTTTGGTGATAACCGTAATTGGTATATTTTTCTCTGGTGGAAAGTCGTTTCAAGATCCGGGCACACCTTTCTACTATATTTACATGAACTTGTATTATCCCCTTTCTGCCACCATGTTTGCTCTTTTAGCTTTCTTTGTGGCCTCCGCCTCTTATCGAGCTTTTCGGGCACGCAATGTCGAAGCTACTATGCTCTTGGGAGCAGCTTTTATATTGATGTTGGGTCGTGTTCCCATCGGATACTGGATTTCCACCTGGCTGGGACACACATTGGCAAATGCAGCCGATTGGATCATGGATTTCCCTCAACTCGCAGGGCAAAGGGCTATCATGATAGGTATCGCCCTGGGGGTGGTCTCCTCAGCTTTGCGAGTGATATTGGGACTGGAGAGAGCCTATTCGGCAGGGGAGTAAGTAAAGCTGTTTACGGTATACTGTATACGGTTCACTGTTTGCCTTAACATATAAGAGAATAAAAAAGATGAACGAAACGACCAATCAGGAAAAGAAAACCTTCTGGGAAAAACTCTTAAGCATAGATCGAAGGATCATATTCCTCTTCATTGCCGTAGCTATCTCCTTGCCTTTGTTTTTCAAAACATCTTTGGATATGCCGGTATCTCCGGTGGTACAAGAGGTGTATAACGCCGTTGAGAAGCTCCAGGCTGGCTCCAAAGTGTTGGTCTCTTTTGATTATGATCCCAGCTCCATGCCCGAGCTCCAGCCCATGGCGGAGTCATTCTTCAGGCATTGTTTCAGAAATAACTTGAAGGTCATAATTATGGGTCTGTGGCCCCAGGGTCCTCTTCAGGCAAACATAGCGTTAGAGCAAGTTTTTAAAGACGAAGACATCAAGGCAAAAAATTTGCAATATGGAATAGATTATGTAAATTTAGGATTCACCGCGGGAAATGAGGTGGTGATTGACCGAATGGGGCACGATTTCAGGGAGTCTTATCCTGCCGATTCCAGAGGGACGCCTCTATCTGAAATTCCTCTGATGAGGGGTGTCAGAAACTATGATAACATCGATCTGATACTCAATCTATCCGCAGGGTATCCAGGGACGCAAGAGTGGGTGCAATATGCTGTGGATGTCTTCCATGTCAAGCTGGCGGCAGGCAATACCGCGGTACAAGCCCCTTCCATGTATCCGTATATTCAAACCGGGCAATTAGCTGGGGTATTGGGAGGGATGAAAGGTGGGGCCGAGTATGAGATCGCTCTTAAAAGACCGGCAAGAGCAGTAAGCTACATGTTCTCCCAGGCAATTGCCCACGGAGTGATCTGCCTGTTTATCATAATAGGTAATATAGCTTTCTTCTCATCGAGGAAAAAGAAAACCTCTTAGCTGGAGAATAGAACATGAGTGGTGAAGTCATAGGAGTGTGGATTGGTGCTATATTGACTTTAGGCATATTCAGCTTTTTATACAAAGATAACCCCTTTTACAAGTTCTCCGAGGCTCTGTTTGTAGGCATATCCGCCGGCTATTGGTTTGTGGTTACCTTCTGGCAATACTTTGTGCCCAAATTCTGGGATAACCTCGCTTTGGCTTACAGCGAGCTTTTGACAAAGGGAAGAGTGGATTACCACTGGATATATCTTGTGGGTGGGTTTTTCGGGGTTTTGATGTTGTTGAGGCTGGTGCCCAAGATAGGGTGGTTGTCTCGATGGTCTTTGGCTTTCATTGTGGGAACCACTGCTGGTCTGCAGTTCACTCGCTATTTGGAAAGCAATGGAATTAAGCAGGTGGTAGGAACCATCTCACCTTTGTTGGTTAGTGGAAATATGAATGCCACTATTGGGAATATAATAATTGTAGTAGGAACGTTCTGCGGCTTAATCTACTTCTTCTTCTCCAAGGAGCATAAAGGAGCTTTTGGAGGAGCCGCTCGGGTGGGGGTATGGTTTCTCATGATCACCTTTGGAGCACTATTCGGATATACGGTGATGAGCCGTATGTCCCTTTTGATAGGAAGGATGGATTACCTTTTCGGAATTTGGCTGAGTTTGTATTAAATAAGTTGATTAACAGATTGGTCAACGGACTTGTCCTGATCCCACCTTTGGCGGGAGAAGGATTAAACGGATTGAACGTATGAAATCCGTTGAATTCGTTCAAACGAACGCCCGTCTGGGTGCTATATTCGTTGACAGCTTTTCAAAGATTCGGTCAACGGATTAAACGGATGTATCGGATCAATTCCGTTTAATCCGTTACATCCGTTGATAGCTTTTTGAAGGAGTTAAAATGAAAAACAAATTTGTTTTCCGGAACAAGGTTTTGCTAATCTTTTTTCTTACGCTTCCCTTCCTCCTTTTGGGTTTAAATATCTCTTCAGCTCAAGAGGCGGGGGAAGTTAAAGCTTTGGTCGATTCTTCAGCCCAAGCTCCCGCCTTACCCACAGATGTGGTGGCGAAGGATGCCCCCAATGATGGCGGACATGCTCTCGTGGTTAGCTGGAAACTTTCAGCGGATGATGGAGCGGGGAAAAAGAATGTGCTTTCATACGAGATACTGAGATCGGATAACCCTGATTCCGGATTTGTGGTTAGGGGATTGGTAGCGGCAGGAGTCAACAACTTCAATGATCAAGGAGGAAAAGAGGATGGGTCTGAGGATTATTTCCCCAACCAGAAGAATTATTACTATCGGGTGAGGGCAA
>JALHUP010000098.1 GCA_022866585.1 Candidatus Zixiibacteriota bacterium
AAAAATAGCATTCAGATTGAATCCGATGAGGGGACTGTGACAGCCATCTCTGGGGAGCCGTTTGAGTTTTCCTTTACTATCCTTTTTCGAAAACGGGCGGGCAGAATCTTGAGCTCCTCCCTATATTTACTTACCGTTCTACGGGCGATATTTATCCCTTCTTTCTTCAAAAGACTAAAAAGCTCCTGATCAGACAAAGGGGTGGCTGGATTTTCCGTTTTGATGAGATCTTCAATTATTTTTTTGACATTCCGTTTGGAAAGCTCCTCCCCATTTCCCTTTGAAACGCCGGTGTTGAAGAAATACCTGATCTCGAACATTCCCTGCGGAGTTTGCACATACTTGGAATTTGAAACTCGGGATATAGTAGCTACATGCATCCCCACCTTTTCTGCAATGGCTTCCATGGTCAGGGGTCTTAAGGAGGAAGGTCCATGCTCAAAAAAGTCTTTTTGCTCCTCCACGATCTTTTCCATCACTTTGATCATGGTGGAACGCCTTTGATTTATGGAATTTAAAAGCCATCGGGCCTGTTCCAATTTTCCCTTGATGTAGTTCTTGGTTTCCAGTGAATCGCCCGTATCCTTTTTTAAAAGCCCCTTGTAAGTGGGGTTGATCCTCAATCTGGGGATATTTCTATCGTTATGGAAGATCACAAACTCATCTCCGATCTTCTCTACAATCAGATCTGGCAGCACCGGGGTGGCCGGACGGGTGAATTTTCCCTGGGCTGGGTTGGGATTCAAGGTTTTTATGAACTCCATAGCTTTTTGGACCTCCTCAAAGCTTGTTCCCATAAGCCTGGACAATTGGGAAAGACTTTTCTTCTCCAACTCATTTAGATGATCTCGAACGATTCGGTAGGCTAAGGTATCCTCAAATCCCTTCTCCTTAAGCTGAATCAAAAGTGACTCTCTCAGATTTTGCGCTCCCACCCCGGATGGGTCGAAGCTCTGGATGATGGACAATACTTTGGAAACCTTTTCCGGCACAATATCCAAGGCGCTGGCTATCTCCTCCACAGAACAGGTGAGATACCCGTTTTCGTCAATGTTCCCAATGATATATTCGCCGATTTTGATCTCTTCTTCATCTAATTTGGAGAAGTGCAGCTGCTCCAACAGGTGATCATACAATGTTTTCTCCAAGACCGGAGTCCTCTCCCATCTTTTCTCCCCCTCCTCTTTTTCCTCTCTGATGGGGATTTCATTTTCGTCGCCTAAGTAATCATCCCAGTCGATCTTATCCAGCTGGGGGTCAGCTTGAGGTTCTTCTTCATTATCCGGGGTGGTTGCTACCTCTTCTGTCTCCTCTGTCGGCTCAACTTCCTCTAAAAGAGGATTAGTGGCAAGCTCCTGCCTAATCACTTGCTCCAGTTTCAAGATGGGCATCTGCAGAAGTCGCAGGGATTGAATGAGCTGCGGAGCCAGAGTCTGCTTAAGCTTCATTTGAAGGCCAAGTTTCATAATTCCTTCACCCTTTAAAACTTATTAAGACGTTCCAAATTCTTTGTTTTAGATTCTCCCCGAATCTTTTCTTTTTCTTAAGATAACACTAAAATAAGATTCTGTCAAAGTTTCTTTTCTATTTTATTTATCGGTATTTCAAGATTTTTAATTTAATTTGAATTTCTCCCCTAAGTATATCTTTTTTGCCTCTGGGTCAGAGGCTAAAAACTCAGCCGTTCCAGATTTCAATATTTCTCCTTCACACATGATATAAGCTCTATCAGTAATAGAGAGGGTCTCCCTTACATTATGGTCGGTGATCAAAATCCCTAAGTTCTTATCTTTCAAGCGATAGATGATCTTCTGGATATCTTCTACTGCGATTGGATCAATTCCCAAAAAAGGCTCATCTAAAAGCATAAACTTAGGCTCAGTAGATAGAGCACGAGTTATCTCCACCCTTCTCCTCTCACCCCCAGAAAGTGTGTAAGCTTTATTTTTTGCCAGAGGAGTTATATCCAGCTCCCCAAGTAAGGCTTCCAACTTCTCCTTCCTTTCCATCCGTCCGAGCTTCTGCATCTCTAAGATAGCCAATATGTTCTGCTCCACACTTAATTTACGAAAAATCGATGGCTCCTGAGAGAGATACCCAATCCCTTTTCTCGCCCGCTCATACATGGGTAAGTTGGTAATGTCCTCATCCCCGATTAACACTTTGCCGCCCTCCGGCTTTATGAAACCAATAATCATATAAAAGGTGGTGGTCTTTCCCGCTCCATTTGGACCCAAAAGCCCCACTATCTCCCCTTGCTTAACCTCAATGGAGACGTCGTTGACCACTTTTCTTTTCTTATAAATCTTAGCTAAATTTTCCGATCGCAAAATCAACTTATTGTGGTTTAAGATCATCTTGTGATATAACCTCTCTTCCTCATGGGTGCCCACCCTACTATAAAAAGCGAGCTAAATCTTGCACCTTCAGTATCATAGACTATCTTTTAAACCTCCCTCTGGAATCTCAGTGATTTTCCCTTTCACGCTTTTTTTGATCACAAAATGCTTCAGCTCTTCATCCGCTTCTAACCCATATCCGGTAACCACATCTGTTTTCTTGGTGATTTTGACAAAATCGTTGGTTACGATTTTTCTTTTTTGGGGATCCCATCCAAGGCTTTGTGTTTCAAGCTTAATCCCCTCCTCGGTGGTTACCACCACGTTTCCCAAAGCTTCTACATTTTGCCTCTTTTCTTGGATAAGTCCTGAGTCCGCCACCAGAATCGAGGTATGATTCCCCTCCCGGTCATAGAAATCCACCCGCACTCCTTTGGCTTTCTTTAAGTCCAATTCTTCGTATACTGCCAGATACTTGGCATGGATCAATACCGATTTTACTCCCTGTTCGGTGAAGGTGATGGTGGTGTTTTCCATCACCTGATCCGGGACATCCAAAGGGGACTTGGGCGCCTTGGGTTCTTCCTTGCTACAAGCCGAAATCAAAAGCAAGATTCCTAAGATTACTCTTATGAGTAAACTTCTTTTCATGAATCCTTCCTAGACAGGCGTCCGCAAATCACAAAATACAAAGACATTTCAAGTCGTCAAGAGATTTTCCAAACATTTGTAAGAAAAATAAAAAACCAAAGAG
The DNA here is from genome assembly GCA_022866585.1 of Candidatus Zixiibacteriota bacterium. Taxonomy (GTDB): domain Bacteria; phylum Zixibacteria; class MSB-5A5; order MSB-5A5; family SM1-73; genus SM1-73. The sequence goes on from JALHUP010000098.1 coordinate 3,094, forward strand.
CAAAGGTGATCCGCACCCACAAGGCACTCTTTATCCGCTTAATTCGTTCAATCCGTTGACCAATCCCTTGATCACATTAACTCAACTTGTCCAATTCACATAACAACTCATCCACCGTCAATTTCTTAGTGGGATGAGTGTAGACTTTTCTAAATCGAATTATTCCCCGCTTATCTATGATGAAAAAAGCAGGATGAAGAACTACTCCTTCTGATTTTAATATTTGCACTCCATATTGCTCACTTACTTTTGGTGCCTGTGATCCACCTTTTGCATCCTGGTCATCCTTCAAAATTGGGAATTCGATTTTCTTTTCGGTTTTCAGCTTTTCAGAAATCCACCTTTCGTCCGGGCTGATGCCTATGATTTCCGCATTTTTTAGTCTAATGCGATCATAGGCTTTGGCCAGCTCGCTTAACCAATCTAAACAAAACCCACATCTTTCTCCTTCAAAAAAGAAGAGGAGCACATTCTTTTTTCCAAAAAAATCAGAAAGCCTGATCATCTTGCCTTCTGAATCTTTTAGGGTAAAATCAGGCGCAAAAAATCCAACTCTGATTCGGTTCACGTTGTCCATGAGATCATCTCAACTATGAGCTTTTTGTGTATGTCAGTGGTCCCTGATTTGGTATCCATCACGCTTAGATCAATATTCGGTTCAGTCAGGTCAGGGACTTGACTAAAGATTATGTTCCAGCAAAAAAGAATATCCGGGTTCTGGATCCGTAGGATCAGACAAACTCGCTTTGCATCCCTAATTTTTCAAAAAGCATCACCACCGCTTTATCTTTGGCTTGGGATTTGTGCCAGGTGTTCTTCTTCACCAAAATCCCCTCTCCCTGCCTCAAAGATACCGATTCCTTGTCCATCTCGATCTCGATTTCCCCTGAGACCACAAGGAAGAATTCGTCATAGGGATGCTTATGTTTTTTGTAGTCTCCTTCAAAAAGACCCAAAAAGACATGGTAGTTATCCACATTGGCCAGATGATAAGGCGTATAGGGTTTTTTTATCTTCTCCGCCTCTTTTAGAATATTGATTTTGGGCATCTTTTCCTCCCTTTGATAAGAAAGATTTTTGTAGGTCGCGTTTCCCTGTTAAGGGGATACACAACATTATTGTTTTGTCGAGCAGTCCAAATGGACAGCCCAACCTACCGAGATATTTTCCCAAACTTACAATTTCCAATCAATACGCAATCTTGACAGTTTGGATTTGCGGCTTTGCAAACCATTCTGCCATGAGCGATTAAATTCAAGTGAAATTGATAAATTAAATTCTCAGGAGTCCGCTTTTCCAATAAAGCTTCCGCCTTTGCGGCATTTAAGTTTTGGGGAACCAACCCCAATCTCTGAGAAACCCTCAACACATGGGTGTCCACCGGCATAGACGGTCTTTTCAAAGAAAAAAGCAGAACACAGGCGATGGTCTTGTCACCAACCCCCTTGAATTTTCTTAACCAGCTTTTGATCTTATCAGTCCTCCATCTTTTTAAAAAAGATAAATTCAAATTGCAGTTTTCTTCATATATTTGGTTGAGAACATTTTTTATCCTTAAAGCCTTAATCTCCGCCAATCCTCCCGATCTTATTGTATCGGCAATTTTTTTTACCTTTGCCTTTCTCACCTCGTCCCAATTTTTGAATTTGGATATTAAATTGGCAAATGCTTTGTGGCTATTATTATCTGAGGTGTTCTGGGATAATATCGTCGCTATCAGGACCGAAAGAGGATCCCCATCTACCTTCCAGACTTTTTTACCATACTCTCCTTCCAAGAGATTCGACAATTTTCTTATTTTCATTCCCATAATTTCCGTTTTGCTTGCTTTGCCCTGCAAATTGAAAACTTAAAGAGAAAAACTAAAAACCACAACCTAAAGACAAAAAACTCGTAGTCTGTCCAAAAATGTAGTTGCTCGATTTATCGAGCCCAATAAATTGGGCAACTACAATATATAAGCATACAAATTTTTGGTTTTTAGCGTTAGGTTTTGAGTTGTCTTTTTTCATTTTTATCTTTTAGTTTTTATTTTATCCCTTCCACTAACTGGTGCGCTTTGGTGAAATATCCTCTCTGGGCTAGGCGGGTGGTGATCACGGCAGTGATGGTTACCGCGGAGATCAACATATAGACCACGATGATCTGGATCAATACCGCCGAAAGCGGGGAAGCGCCGGCTAAGATCATCCCGGTCATAGCTCCCGGAAGCTGAACCAATCCCACCACCTTCATTAGATTCAAAGTGGGAATCATCGAAGCTTTTACCGTAACTTTATACGATCTCGACATGGCCTGGCAGGCAGTTGCCCCCAAAGCCAAGGCCTGTTCGATCTCCGCCCTTTTGTTTTTCACCTCCGAATCGATCCTCTCCAAAGCCAGAGCCGATGCATTCATCGAATTTCCGATGATCATTCCTCCCAAGGGAATCACATATTTGGGATCAATGCTGATTATTCCCAATGCCAGCATGGTCCCCAGGGTAAAAAATGTCCCCACCCCGATGGAGAAGGCGGAGATTCTCATCGCCGGGACGATGGTTTTGGTTCTCCCTTTTGCCGTATGCGCACCCACCAT
>JALHUP010000099.1 GCA_022866585.1 Candidatus Zixiibacteriota bacterium
CCCGCCTTTGGCGGTGCCATCCAACTTGGTTAAAAAGATGCCGGTTATGCCAACGGCATCATCGAACTGTTGCACTTGGGAGATACCGTTTTGTCCGGTGGTGGCATCGATCACCAAAAGAACCTCATGCGGTGCCCCTTCTTGTGCTTTCCCCATCACTCTTTTAATTTTTTTTAACTCCTCCATCAGGTTGATCTTGGTGTGCAGCCTTCCTGCGGTATCGGCGATGACAACATCGAAACCTCTGGCACAAGCAGATTTGATGGCATCGAAGGCAACCGATGCGGGATCCTGATTGGGCATGCTTCTTATCATCTCCACCCCCACTCGACTTGCCCAGATGGAGAGTTGTTCCAAGGCGGCGGCTCTAAAAGTATCACAGGCCGCCACTAAAACTTTTTTTCCCTCATCCGAATATTTCTTAGCCAACTTGGCGATGGAGGTGGTTTTCCCACTTCCATTCACTCCCACCATCATTATCACGTATGGAGAAGAAAGGGTGTCGTCAGAAATTCTTTGGTTGCCCAATATAGAAATTATCTGGTCTTTAAGCAACTCCGCAATTTTGTCGGAGCCTTCTATCTTTTTCTCTTTTGCCTCTTTTTTTATCCCATCTATTATCTTTTCCGTAGTATTTGGTCCCACGTCTGCCTTTATCAAAATCTCCTCTAATTCATCTAAAAGCTCTTGGTCGATTTTCTTGTGCAACCCGACAGCTTTGGAGATTTTTCCGAATAAACTCTCCTTGGTCTTGGATAGTCCAGATTTTAATTTTTCTAACGAGAATTTCAACTTTTATTCCCTCCGGAGTGCGGAAGCGGAGTTTCCGCTGCGTCCCGCCTTTGGCGGGACGCACTCCTTTCAAGCTTTCTTATCAAAAAAATGAATCCCCACCCGCAGTTACCTTACATTTTGAATCTTGAATTTTGAATCTTTAACCTTAAACCTGATTTACGCCACCACTTCTTGTTTGTTGAATCTAACCGAGACGATCTTGGATACCCCCGGTTGTTCCATGGTGACTCCGTAGAGGACATTCGACGCCTCCATGGTCATCTTGTTATGAGTGATGATGATGAATTGAGTATTTGAGCTGAAGTGTTTGATCAGCCTTAAAAATCTAACAATATTGGCATCATCCAAAGGAGCATCTACCTCATCCAAAATACAGAAGGGACTGGGTTTCACCAGGTAAATGGCGAAAAGCAGAGCGATGGCAGTTAAGGCTTTTTCACCTCCGGACAACTGGGATATGTTCAAAAGTCTTTTTCCATAAGGACGGGCAGAGATTTGAATGGGCGACTCCAGAGGATCCTCTTGTTCCACTAAGGCTAAATCAGCTTCACCCCCTTCAAATAACTCCTCAAATACTTTTTGAAAATTACCCTTTGCTTGCTCAAACGTCTCTTGGAATAATCCCCTGGCGGTCTGGTTGATCTTCAAGATAGTGGAGCTCAAAGTCTGTTTTGCCTCGGTCAAATCTTTCATTTGATTTTTCAAAAATTCAAACCTCTGGTTAGCCGATTGGTATTCCTCCAAAGCCAAAAGATTGACCGGAC